>NZ_JBECOS010000002.1:0-278106 GCF_040104455.1 Pseudoalteromonas sp. BZB3
ACAAACTCTAATTTACTTATCCCTAAACGACAAAAGCCCCAGCAAATGCCGGGGCTTTTAAGCAATTATAAAATTAGTCTAAGACTAAAATTAAGCTTGCTTAGGACTAGAAACAACTTCTACTAAAGTCCAAGACTTATTCTTAGAAATTGGCGCGCACTCACGAATAGTAACTACGTCACCTGCTTTAGCAGTGTTGCTCTCATCGTGTACTGACAATTTAGTAGTACGCTTGATGAATTTACCGTAGATCGGGTGCTTAACCTGACGCTCGATAGCAACAACAATTGATTTGTCCATTTTATCGCTTACTACACGACCTTGAAGAGTACGGATCTTATCGCTCATTATGCACCTGCCTTCTGGTTAATAACCGTTTTAACACGCGCAATGTTGCGACGTACTTTTCTCAGTTCGTGAGTTTGAGCTAGCTGACCAGTGCTCGCTTGCATGCGCAGGTTAAACTGCTCACGAAGTAGCTCTAGAAGTTCAGCATTTAGCTCTTCTACGCTTTTGTCTTTTAATTCGCTAGCTTTCATTACATTACCGTCCGAGTTACGAAAGTTGTCTTGAATGGTAGTTTACGAGAAGCAAGGTTGAATGCTTCACGAGCAAGCTCTTCTGAAACACCTTCCATTTCGTAAAGCACTTTACCAGGCTGAATTTCAGCAACCCAGTATTCAACAGAACCTTTACCTTTACCCATACGAACTTCAAGCGGCTTGTTTGTAATTGGCTTGTCTGGGAACACACGGATCCAGATTTTACCTTGACGCTTGATGTGACGAGTCATAGCACGACGAGCTGCTTCGATTTGACGAGCAGTCATACGACCACGACCAGTTGCTTTCAAGCCGAATGAACCGAAGCTAACTTTGTTACCGTTGTTCGCAAGACCACGGTTGCGGCCTTTATGAACCTTACGGAATTTTGTACGTTTTGGCTGTAACATTAATCGCTACCTCTTACTTAGCACTTTTTTTGGCTTTCTTCGGAGCACGTTTAGCTGGCTTCTCTTGCTCTTGTTTCAGTGGAAGACCACCGATAACTTCGCCTTTGAAGATCCAAACTTTAACACCGATGATACCGTAAGTGGTTAAAGCTTCAGAAGTTGCGTAATCGATATCAGCACGAAGTGTATGTAGAGGTACACGACCTTCACGATACCACTCAGAACGTGCGATTTCAGCACCGCCTAGACGACCGCTAACTTCAACTTTGATACCCTTAGCACCTAGACGCATTGCGTTCTGTACTGCGCGCTTCATAGCACGACGGAACATAACACGACGCTCTAGCTGAGAAGAGATACCGTCAGCAACTAACTGTGCATCTAGCTCTGGCTTACGTACTTCTGCAATGTTGATTTGTGCAGGTACACCAGCAAGCTTAGTTACAGCTTGGCGAAGCTTTTCAACGTCTTCACCTTTTTTACCGATAACAACACCAGGTCGAGCTGTGTGAATTGTTACACGGATTGATTTAGCTGGACGCTCGATAACGATTTTAGACACAGAAGCAGACTTCAATTCCTTAGTAAGGTATTGACGTACTTTGTGATCGCCAAAAAGCTGTTCAGAGAAATCTTTAGTATTCGCGTACCAAGTAGATACCCAAGGCTTTGAGATACCTAGGCGAATACCAGTAGGATGAACTTTTTGTCCCATTACTTATATCTCCTAGCTATCCGAAACCACAACAGTGATGTGGCTTGTACGCTTAAGGATGCGGTCTGCGCGTCCTTTAGCACGTGGCATAATACGCTTCATTGTAGGACCATCGTCCACAAAGATCGTAGCTACACGTAGCTCATCAATGTCAGCACCTTCGTTATGCTCCGCGTTCGCGATAGCAGACTCTAGTACTTTTTTAACTAATACAGCCGCTTTCTTAGGGCTGTACGCCAGGATTTCTAGTGCGCGATCAACCGGCAGTCCGCGGATCTGATCAGCAACTAGACGTGCTTTTTGCGCCGAACCAGAGGCGAATTTGTGTTTAGCTAATGCTTCCATCATATCCTCCGATTAACGCTTCTTCGCTTTCTTATCCGCAGCGTGGCCGCGGTAAGTGCGTGTAGGTGCAAACTCACCTAGTTTGTGACCGATCATTTCGTCTGTAACGAATACAGGTACGTGCTGACGACCATTATGGACAGCGATGGTCAATCCGATCATGTTAGGGATGATCATTGAACGACGGCTCCAAGTCTTGATAGGCTTCTTGTCACCGCTTTCCAACGCCTTCTCTACCTTCTTCAGCAAGTGTAGGTCAATGAATGGACCCTTCTTGAGAGAACGTGGCATGGCAATTCCTCAACTATTACTTAGTACGACGACGTACGATTAATTTATCAGTACGCTTGTTTTTACGTGTCTTCTTACCTTTAGTAGGTACGCCCCATGGAGATACAGGATGACGACCACCAGAAGTACGACCTTCACCACCACCGTGTGGGTGGTCTACTGGGTTCATGGCAACACCACGAACTGTAGGACGGATACCACGCCAACGATTTGCACCAGCTTTACCTAGTGAACGTAGCATGTGTTCTGCGTTACCTACTTCACCTAAAGTTGCGCGACAATCCGCTTCAACTTTACGCATCTCGCCTGAACGTAGACGAAGTGTTACGTACTGACCTTCACGAGCAAGGATCTGAACGTATGCACCCGCTGAACGAGCGATTTGAGCACCTTTACCAGGCTTAAGCTCAACGTTGTGAACAGTAGAACCTACAGGCATGTTGCGCATTGGTAATGTGTTACCAGCCTTGATTGGTGCATCAACACCAGACTGAATAGTATCACCAGCTTTTAAGCCTTTAGGTGCGATGATGTAACGACGCTCACCGTCTGCATATAATACAAGAGCGATGTTTGCGCTACGGTTTGGATCATATTCTAAACGCTCAACTTTAGCCGGAATACCGTCTTTAGTACGTTTAAAATCGATTACACGGTAGTGTTGCTTATGACCACCACCGATGTGACGAACCGTGATACGACCGTTGTTGTTACGACCACCTGATTTAGAGTTCTTCTCTAATAGCGGAGCGTATGGCTTACCCTTGTGTAGATCAGGGTTAACCACTTTAACGACGTGACGACGACCCGCAGAAGTTGGTTTACACTTTTGAAGTGCCATAATTCTAACTCCCCTTATTACTCGGCGCCGCCGACAAAGTCTAGCTCGCTACCTTCTTTAAGAGTAACGTAGGCTTTTTTCCAGTCTGAACGACGACCGAAACGCATGCCAGTACGCTTTGTTTTACCCTTAACGTTAAGTGTACGAACACCAGTTACTTCTACTTCAAAAAGCTTCTCAACTGCAGCTTTAACTTCAGCTTTAGTTGCGTCTGTTGCTACTTTGAAAACGATTGTGTTGTTTTCTTCAGCTGCAATAGTGCTCTTTTCAGAGATGTGTGGAGCAAGGATTACTTTTAAAAGACGTTCTTCACGGATCATGCTAGCGCCTCCTCAAGTTGCTTAACAGCACCTGCAGTAATTAATACCTTATCGAAAGCGATTAGGCTTACTGGGTCAATGCCAGCTACATCACGTGTATCAACCTTGTATAGGTTACGTGCAGAAAGGAATAGATTCTCATCTACTTCTTCAGTCACGATTAACACGTCTTTAAGCTCAAGCTCTTTAAGCTTACCAACAAGCTCTTTAGTTTTTGGTGCTTCTAAACCGAAGTTTTCAACAACAACTAAGCGCTCTTGGCGTACAAGCTCAGATAAGATGCTTTTGATCGCACCGCGATACATCTTACGGTTAACTTTTTGGCTGTGATCTTGCGGCTTAGCTGCAAAGCTCACACCACCGCTGCGCCAGATTGGGCTGCGGATTGTACCAGCACGTGCACGGCCAGTACCTTTTTGGCTGAATGGTTTCTTACCACCACCACGAACTTCAGAACGTGTCTTCTGAGCACGAGTACCTTGACGAGCACCTGCTGCGTATGCAACAACTACTTGGTGTACTAATGCTTCGTTAAACTCACGTCCAAAAGTAGCTTCGGAAACTTCAAGCGCACCAGCGCCTTTAATTGCTAATTCCATCACTAAATCTCCAGGACTTATGCTTTAACAGCTGGTTTAACGATAACGTCACCGCCGATAGCGCCAGGTACTGCACCTTTAACTAAAAGCAGGTTACGCTCTGCGTCAACACGAACTAGTTCAAGATTCTGAGTCGTTGAACGCTCAGCACCCATGTGACCGGCCATTTTCTTACCTTTAAACACCTTACCAGGTGATTGGTTTTGACCGATTGAACCAGGAGCACGGTGAGAGATAGAGTTACCGTGAGTAGCGTCTTGCATGCTGAAATTCCAGCGCTTAACACCACCTTGGAAACCTTTACCTTTTGAAGTGCCAGTAACGTCAACTTTGTTTACGTCATTGAAAAGCTCAACTGTTAGTTCAGCACCAACTTCAAATTCACCTTCTCCGCCGTTAAGACGGAATTCCCACAGGCCACGACCCGCTTCAACACCAGCTTTAGCGAAGTGACCCGCTTCTGGTTTGTTTACACGGCTTGCTTTTTTCTCGCCTGCAGTAACTTGAAGCGCGTTATAACCGTCTGTAGCGTCAGATTTGATCTGCGTTACACGGTTAGGCGTCGCTTCGATAACTGTCACAGGGATAGATACACCATCTTCAGTGAAGACACGTGTCATACCCACTTTACGACCGACTAGACCTAATGCCATTTTCCTAAAACCTCTCTAATCTTCCGATTAACCCAGGCTGATTTGAACATCAACACCAGCAGCAAGATCTAGGCGCATTAGAGCGTCTACAGTCTTGTCTGTTGGTTCTACGATGTCGATCAGACGTTTGTGGGTGCGGATTTCATACTGATCACGCGCATCTTTGTTTACGTGCGGTGAAACCAATACAGTGAAGCGCTCAAAACGTGTAGGAAGTGGGATTGGACCACGTACCTGTGCACCTGTGCGTTTCGCAGTTTCCACGATTTCCGCCGTTGATTGGTCAATCAAACGGTGGTCAAAAGCTTTTAGGCGAATACGAATGCGTTGATTTGACATTCTTTAACCTCAATAAAAAGAGCATTTAAAAAGAGCATAAAAAAACCTCCGAAACCACCTAAATAATAGGAAGTCGGGTGTTCTTCTATTTCTACCATTGAACTCCAAATCGGAGTTCCTATTTAATGGCTTGAGATCCAAGCCTTGTTTCTAACTTTCCAGCTAATAATGAGCGGAAAGTTTGCGTATTATATAGAGACTGGTGATAAATGCAACAGTTTATCTTAATAAATATCTTATCTAGCGTTACAGCGAATGAGTCGAGTTCTTTCTGAAAACATCTACACTTAATAGAAGCTTCTGAGATTGATGCTTTTTTGTAAATGGTCAGTCCAGTATTTCCTTGGTATTCTATAGCAAATTTTTTAGCTGGTTATGATATGAACATTTTGTCTCGCAGCGCGAACGTAATTGCAGCTGCCGTAAACCGTATTTTGGTTAGAACAAAACTGCTGCCGGAATCTCCTGTTGCACAATTTGATCTCGACCCATCTGTGCCTACGTTTTACGTAACGCGTCTAAATTCAAAAGCAGATTTAGCTGCATTGGCAGCAGTATGTAAACAGCTGGGCTTGCCAGACCCAAGAGAGCAACAAACACTCTCAGAAAAACAGATCGACCGTTTTATCCCACTTGCTAACCCAACCCCGCTGTTTGGTGACAAAGCAAAACCCAGTGACGCACTGGAAATTGGCAAACAAATCTTCGATGCATTTAGCCTCTCTCCAGAACAGCGCGCACAGGTTGTGCCTGTTACTATTCTTTGGGGCAGAAACCCCGGCAAAGAAAAGCCAGGTATCGGCACACTATTTTCTCATTCAATGACTCCGAGCTGGTTAAGAAAGTTTTTTGTTTTGTTGTTCTCGGGTAGAGATAACCTCGTTCGCTTTAGTCAACCCATTGAACTTAACCAGTTGATGACGGATAAAGCGGATGTTGACGAACTGCCGCACAAACTACTTCGCGTGGCACGCGTGCACTTCAAACGTCAAAAGTTGGCAGCAACAGGCCCCAAGTTACCATCAAGAGAAGCACTCTTCTCAGGCTTGCTTGCATCACCAAGCATTAAGAAGGCGATTGCAGACGAAGCAAAAGCGAAAGGATTAAGCCATCAAGAAGCCAAGTTAAAAGCAAAAGAATTACTTGAGGAAATTGCAGCCAACTACTCTGATGCCATGATCCGAGTCGGTGACCGTATTTTAACTTGGTTGTGGAACAAGCTTTATAATGGCATTGAAGTAAAATACGCAGAGCGTGTTCATGAGCTAACCAATAAAGGCCACGAAATTATATATGTGCCCTGTCACCGCAGCCACATGGACTATCTGTTATTGACTTATGTTATTTATCACCAAGGGCTCGTGCCTCCACATATCGCAGCAGGTGTAAATTTAAACTTCTTCCCTGCAGGGGGGATCTTCCGTCGATCTGGTGCTTTCTTTATTCGCCGCTCATTTGCCGGAAATAAACTTTACTCAGCCATTTTCAAAGAATACTTAAGCCAGCTCTTTATGAAAGGCTACTCGGTTAAGTTTTATACTGAAGGTGGCCGTAGTAGAACAGGCCGCCTATTGCCACCGAAAACAGGTATGTTAGCAATGACCATGCAAGCTATGCTTCGTGGTATTGAACGACCAATCTCTATTGTGCCTGTTTATATCGGCTATGAACACGTAATGGAGATTAATACATATCTGAAAGAGCTCGCGGGTAATGATAAAAAGAACGAATCCATCTTCGCAGTTTTTAAAGCGATAAAAAATCTCAAAAACTATGGTCGCGGTTATCTTAACTTCGGTGAACCAATCGCTCTGCAACAATATCTAAATGAACACCAGCCGGATTGGCGAACGCACATTGGTGATGATAGTACGAAGCCGCAATGGCTTAATACCCAAGTCGCAAATGTAGCGCAAGATATCATGACCAATATAAACAGCGCCGCTGCACTGAATACAGTTAACTTACTCGCCACAATTTTACTGAGTCGCGATCAATTTGCTTTAAGTAAACCAAAGCTACTAAAGCAGCTGGATTTTTATTTAGCACTTCAGCAGCAAGCAAAATATAACGATCAAGTCACGCTTCCTTCAGATGATGCACAATCATTACTAGAGCATGCTTTAAAGTTAAATAAGTTTGATGTGTTAACTGATGAAATGGGCGAAATCATCTCTATTAAGGAGAAAGAGCGCACATTATTTAATTACTATAGAAATAACATCATTCACCTTTTTGCTGTACCAAGCATACTTGCACAGCTAATTTATCAAAAAACAGAAGTTGCTATTGAGTCTGCAAATAAGACCGTGAATGCATTGTATCCACTGTTTGCGAAAGAATGGTTTTTAACAACACTGTCTGAGGACTATATCGCGAATATCTTAAACAGCTTTGAACAACAGAAGCTGATCACCACGGATAATGGCATCATAAAGATCACAGCCGACAAGCAAGCGCAAGCTCAATTAGAAATGCTCGGTAACGTGATGCATCTAACCCTTGAACGTTATGCAATTACAACGACGCAGATTATCAACTCTGATGCGATTAAGCGCCAGCAGCTTGAAGCAGATTGTGAAGTGTTAGCCAAACGCTTAGGTACTTTACATGGCATAAAAAGCCCTGAGTTCTTTGATAAGAAGGTGCTTACCAATCTGATATCTGGGCTAAGGGAGCAAAACTATATCAGTATTTGTGAGCAAAACACCATCCATGCCCAAGAGGCCATAGCTAATTTGCAATCGCAACTGACTGAATTATTGCCAGCGAGTATTTGGCAATCCATACATGAACACAGTAGTTGATATAAAGACTCTAAAAGCCGCTTTTAAATGCGGCTTTTCTTTTACTAATACCACGACGAGTTTAATAGGTCATAGCCTACCAGTGAAACTTCACGCAGCACCAATCTACTTTCAGCACCAATATTCTTTAACCTAGTTAATCAGTTAATCAGTTAATCAGTTAATCAGTTAATCAGTTAATCAGTTAATCAGTTAATCAGTTAATCAGTTAATCAAACTGAGTCTTTAGTAATTGAGCAATTGGTAAACCAAAGGAGTGTTCAATTAATAGATATCGGAAGGGGTTAAAAATGGAAATGTTAGTTTGGGGGTTATTTTATTGCTTCGACTGAAAGGTAAATTAAATAGAACGATTCTGAAAACAAAAAGGCCGAGCTAATGCTCGGCCTTTTCATGTCTTATAAAGACTTACTCTGCAGACTGTGCGTCTTCTTGAGTTTCTTCCGCCACTGGACGGTCTAGAAGCTCAATGTAAGCCATTGGCGCGTTATCACCAGCACGGAAACCACACTTAAGAATACGAGTGTAGCCACCAGGACGCTCTGAAAAACGAGGACCTAGTTCGCTGAATAACTTACCAACAACTTCTTTATCACGCGTGCGAGCAAACGCTAAACGACGGTTTGCTACGCTGTCAGTCTTAGCCAGTGTGATTAAAGGTTCAATTACACGGCGCAACTCTTTCGCTTTAGGCAAAGTTGTTTTGATGATTTCGTGCTTCACCAAAGAACCAGCCATGTTGCTGAACATCGCTTTGCGATGGCTGCTGTTACGGTTTAATTGACGACCACTCTTACGATGGCGCATGACCCTATCCTTCTAACTAAACTAATATAGTAATCTGATTATTCAGCTAGACTTGCAGGTGGCCAGTTTTCTAGGCGCATGCCTAGAGAAAGACCACGTGAAGCTAGCACGTCTTTGATCTCTGTTAGAGACTTCTTACCAAGGTTAGGCGTCTTAAGAAGCTCAACCTCAGTACGCTGTACCAGATCACCGATATATTGAATTTGCTCGGCTTTCAGACAGTTCGCTGAACGTACAGTTAGCTCTAAGTCATCAACAGGACGAAGTAGAATCGGATCAAACTCCGGCTTCTCTTCTTTCGCTTCTGGCTCAGAAACATCACGTAAATCTACGAATGCTTCAAGCTGTTCAGCTAGGATAGTCGACGCACGACGGATCGCTTCTTCAGGATCTAGTGTGCCGTTCGTTTCCATATCGATGATTAGTTTATCTAAGTCTGTACGCTGTTCAACACGTGCTGACTCAACCGAGTACGCAATACGCTCAACCGGGCTGAATGATGCATCAAGCAACAAACGACCGATTGGACGCTCATCGTCATCAGAGGATAAACGACTTGACGCCGGTACATAACCACGACCACGCTCAACACGAATACGCATGCTGATCTCGCTATTGTCAGCCGTTAGGTGACAAATCACGTGCTCAGGATTAGCAATTGTTACATCGCCATCATGTTGAATATCTGCCGCAGTCACAGGGCCTACACCAGATTTAGTCAGGGTAAGGAAAACTTCATCTTTACCTTCTAGAGATACTGCTAAGCCTTTTAGGTTTAACAAAATTTCAATGATGTCTTCTTGAACGCCTTCTTTCGCGCTGTACTCGTGTAATACACCGTCAATTTCAACTTCAGTCACTGCACAACCTGGCATAGATGACAGAAGAATACGACGTAAAGCATTACCCAAAGTGTGACCAAAACCACGCTCAAGTGGTTCTAAAACAACTTTAGAACGTGATGGGTTGATAGCGTCGATATCGACTAACCTTGGCTTTAGGAATTCGGTTACAGAACCCTGCATTTTATCCTCTCTTAACTCTTAACTTTACTTCGAGTAAAGTTCGACGATTAGTTGTTCGTTAATGTCCGCAGACAGATCAGAACGCTCTGGTAGGCGCTTGAAGCTACCTTCCATTTTCTTACCGTCAACTTCAATCCAAGTTGGCTTTTCACGTTGCTCAGCCAACTCTAGAGCAGCGATGATACGCGCTTGCTTTTTAGACTTCTCACGAATTACTACTACATCTTCAGGAGTAACTACGAAAGAAGGGATATTAACAACAGTACCATTAACCATAATCGCTTTGTGGCTAACTAGCTGACGTGCTTCAGCACGTGTGCTTGCAAAACCCATGCGATATACAACATTGTCTAAACGTTGCTCTAGAAGCTGTAATAGGTTTTCACCTGTGTTACCTTTAAGGCGAGCAGCTTCTTTATAGTAGTTACGGAATTGCTTTTCTAGTACACCGTAAATACGACGAACTTTTTGCTTTTCACGTAATTGTAGACCGTAATCAGATAGACGACCTTTACGAGCACCGTGCTGACCAGGTGCTGTTTCAAGCTTACACTTAGAGTCGATTGCTCTAACGCCGCTCTTAAGGAACAGGTCAGTACCTTCACGACGACTTAGCTTGAGCTTAGGGCCCAAATATCTTGCCATGTTCTTTCTCCTAACCTATTGTTATACGCGACGTTTCTTCGGTGGACGACAACCATTATGAGGGATTGGCGTCACGTCAGTGATGTTTGTGATACGGTAACCTAGTGCATTTAATGCACGAACTGAAGATTCACGACCTGGACCTGGGCCCTTGATGAATACTTCTAGGTTCTTAAGACCGTACTCTTGTGCAGCAGTACCTGCGCGCTCAGCAGCAACCTGTGCAGCGAACGGAGTAGACTTACGAGAACCACGGAAACCAGAACCACCTGCAGTCGCCCAAGAAAGAGCATTACCTTGACGGTCAGTGATGGTCACAATAGTGTTGTTGAATGATGCATGAACGTGTGCCATACCATCAGCAACTTGCTTTTTGACCTTTTTACGACGAATTGGTGCTTTAGCCATAACTTACCCCACCTTATTTCTTGATAGGCTTGCGTGGACCCTTACGAGTACGCGCGTTAGTCTTAGTACGCTGACCACGTAGTGGTAGCGAACGACGATGACGTAAGCCACGGAAACAACCAAGGTCCATTAGGCGCTTGATGTTTAGTGTAACTTCACGACGAAGGTCACCTTCAACAGTGTACTTACCTACTTCTTCACGAAGTACGTCAAGTGTTTCGTCAGAAAGATCACCGATTTTAGTAGTTTCGGCGATACCAGTCGCTGCTAAGATCGCCTTAGCGCGAGTTTTACCTACACCATAGATGCTTGTTAAACCGATAACAGCATGCTTATGATCAGGAACGTTAATGCCTGCGATACGGGCCACTAACATATCTCCTATAATTAAACTTGATCATCATCTTGCTGGAAAGCCCGTATAGGATACCCAGCCGATATTCAAGTTTTACCAATGAAACAGGCTAAGTAATATTACTTAGCCTGCATGACTTTTATTAGCCTTGCCTTTGCTTATGCTTTGGCTCACTGCAAATTACACGTACAACGCCTGCACGCTTGATTACTTTACAGTTACGGCAAATTTTCTTAACGGAAGCACGTACTTTCATTGCTCAACTCCGTAAACTAGCCTTAACGACCGTAGCCCTTAAGGTTTGCTTTTTTCAGCACAGAATCATACTGATGAGACATCATATGAGTCTGTACTTGTGCCATAAAGTCCATGATTACTACAACGATAATCAAGATTGATGTACCGCCGAAGTAGAATGGCGTTTGCCACGCCATAGTCATAAACTCGGGCACTAGACAGATAAAGGTTATATACAACGCGCCCGCAAGGGTTAAGCGTGTCATCACTTTATCAATGTATTTTGATGTCTGTTCACCCGGACGAATGCCTGGAATAAAAGCGCCAGACTTTTTAAGGTTATCTGCTGTCTCACGCGGGTTGAATACCAACGCAGTGTAGAAGAAGCAGAAGAAGATAATAGCCGCAGCTAATACCATCGCATACAGAGGCTGACCAGGAGTCAACACTGCAGAGATAGCTTGTAGCACATCAGCGACCGGACCTTCACCTTGGCCGAACCAGCTTGCAATTGTACCAGGGAACAAAATGATACTGCTAGCAAAGATTGGTGGAATAACACCCGCCATATTAACTTTTAATGGTAAGTGCGTGCTTTGAGCAGCAAATACCTGACGACCTTGTTGACGCTTCGCATAGTTAACAACGATACGACGTTGACCACGCTCAAAGAACACAACAAGATAAGTTACAGCGAATACGATTACCGCAATCATTAGCAGTACAAAAACATTCAAATCGCCTTGGCGCGCCATTTCGGCTGTCGAGCCAACAGCAGACGGCAGGTTAGCTACGATACCAACAAATATTAGAACTGAGATACCGTTACCGATACCACGCTCTGTAATTTGTTCACCCAGCCACATAAGGAACATAGTACCTGTTACTAAGCTCACCACAGCGGTGAAATAGAAACCGAAACCTGGGTTAACAACTAACCCGTCCATCATGCTTGGTAAGCCAGTGGCGATACCAATCGACTGGAATGTAGCAAGCACGAGCGTACCGTATCGAGTATACTGGCTGATTTTCTTACGACCTTGCTCACCTTCTTTCTTAAGCTCTATCATCGCAGGATGTATGTGCGTTAATAGCTGCATAATAATCGAAGCTGAGATGTAAGGCATAATACCCAGCGCTAATACCGAAGCACGCTCAAGCGCACCACCACTGAACATGTTGAACATCTCAACAATGGTGCCCTTTTGTTGCTCGAAGAACTCGGCAAGTACAGCGGCGTCAATCCCAGGGATCGGCACGAAAGAACCTAAACGGTAAATAATAATTGCACCTAATACAAATAGTAAACGGCGCTTTAATTCCGCTAAGCCACTTTGTGCACTTTGCATATCTTGACCTGGTTTAGCCATTGTGTACTTCCTTAGTCTTCTACCTTGCCTCCGGCAGCTTCAATAGCTTCGCGTGCACCTTTAGACACTTTCATGCCTTTAACAGTAACAGCGCGTGAAACTTCGCCAGATTTAACTACTTTAACGAACTGGATGTTCTTTTTAACTAGACCAGCTGCTTGTAACGCGTTCAGATCTACCACATCGCCTTCAACTTTAGCGATTTCGTATAGGTTAACTTCAGTAGATACTAGAGATTTACGTGAAGTGAAACCGAACTTCGGTAGACGACGTTGCATAGGCATTTGACCGCCTTCGAAACCAACGCGAACTTTACCGCCAGAACGTGATTTTTGACCTTTGTGACCACGGCCGCCAGTTTTACCTAGACCAGAACCGATACCACGACCAACACGTTTACCAGCAGACTTAGAACCTGCAGCAGGAGAAAGAGTATTCAAACGCATCGAATTAGCCCTCTACCTTAACCATGTAAGAAACTTGGTTGATCATACCACGTACACATGCTGTATCTTCTAATTCAACAGTGTGGTTGATACGACGTAAACCAAGGCCACGTAAAGTTGCTTTATGCTTCGGTAAACGACCGATAGAGCTCTTTACTTGAGTAACTTTTACAGTATTTGCCATGGTTAATTACCCCTGAATTTGGTCAACAGTTAGACCACGCTTAGCAGCGATCTTCTCTGGAGAGTTCATGTTCTCAAGAGCAGCTACTGTAGCGCGAACGATGTTGATTGGGTTAGTTGAACCGTATGCTTTCGAAAGTACGTTCTGTACACCAGTTACTTCTAGTACTGCACGCATCGCACCACCTGCGATGATACCTGTACCTTCAGATGCTGGCTGCATGTATACTTTAGAACCCGCGTGGCGACCCTTGATTGGGTGCTGTAGCGTGTTGCCATTTAGGTCAACAGTGATCATGTTACGACGTGCTTTTTCCATTGCTTTTTGAATCGCAGCTGGAACTTCACGTGCTTTACCGTAACCAAAACCTACTTTACCTGCGCCATCACCAACTACTGTTAGTGCAGTGAAGCTAAAGATACGACCACCTTTAACTACCTTAGACACACGGTTTACCGCGATTAGCTTTTCAGCTAATTCTGGCTGTTGTGCTTTTGCTTCTACGTTAGCCATTGTCTACTCCTAGAATTGCAAGCCAGCTTCACGCGCTGCATCAGCAAGCGCCTTCACACGGCCGTGATATTTAAAGCCACTACGGTCAAAAGCAAGTTTTTCAATGCCTTTGTCTGCAGCGCGCTCAGCAATTGCTTTACCTACAGCTTGTGCTGCAGCGATGTTGCTAGTGCCTGTTAGGGCTTCTGCAATTGCTTTCTCAACAGTAGAAGCAGCAGCCAGCACAGTACCTTCAGCGTTTACTAGCTGAGCGTAAATGTGACGTGGCGTGCGGTGGATAACAAGACGCGTTGTGCCTTGTTCAATAAAATTTCTACGAGTGCGCTTAGCACGACGTAGACGAGCTGTTTTCTTATCCATCGTCTTACCTTACTTCTTCTTAGCTTCTTTACGACGCACGTGCTCATCAGCATAACGTACACCTTTACCTTTATAAGGCTCTGGCTCACGGTATGAACGGATGTTAGCAGCAGTTTGACCAACTAATTGTTTGTCAGCGCCTTTAACTACTAGTTCAGTTTGGCTAGGAGCTTCGATTGTGATGCCCGCAGGGATCTCGAAGTTCACTGGGTGTGAGAAGCCAAGAGTTAAGTCTAATACTTTACCCTTAACTGCAGCACGGTAACCAACACCTACTAATTGAAGCTTTTTCTCGAAACCTTCGTTAACACCTTGGATCATGTTGTTGATCAGTGCACGTGCAGTACCAGCTTGAGCCCAAGCATTTGCTACGTCACGTGGAGCAGTAGTGATAACGTTGTCGTTTAAAGCAACTTCAACAGCATCGTTAACTACACGAGTTAATTCGCCGTTTTTGCCTTTAACTTTGATTTCCTGGCCAGCTAGTGTAACTTCAACACCGGCAGGAACTGCAATAGGAGCCTTCGCTATACGAGACATAGTTCCCCTCCGATTAAGCTACAAAGCCAATGATCTCACCGCCAATACCAGCACTACGTGCAGCACGGTCAGTCATTAAGCCTTTAGAAGTTGATACGATAGCGATACCTAAACCACCCATTACCTTTGGTAAGTCGTCACGTTTCTTATAGATACGTAGACCAGGGCGGCTAACACGCTGGATATTTTCGATTACAGCTTTGCCTTCGAAGTACTTAAGTTCGATAGTCAATTCTGGTTTTGCGTCGCCAGCTACTGCGAAGTCAGTGATATAACCTTCTTCTTTTAGTACTTTAGCAACTGCTACTTTCAGCTTTGAAGTTGGCATTGAAACTGATACCTTCTTCGCAGACTGACCGTTACGGATACGTGTGAATAAATCCGCAATAGGATCTTGCAAGCTCATGTCTTACTCCCGTGATTCTATTACCAAGAAGCCTTTTTAAGGCCAGGAATTTCACCGCGCATAGCAGCTTCGCGAACTTTGATACGGCTCATGCCGAACTTGCGAAGGAAACCATGTGGGCGGCCCGTGATGTTACAACGATTACGTTGACGTGCAGGGCTTGAATCACGCGGTAAAGACTGAAGCTTTAATACCGCGTCCCAACGATCATCTTCAGATGCGTTAACATCGCTGATGATAGCTTTTAGTGCAGCGCGCTTTTCAGCGTACTGTGCAACTAATTTAGTGCGCTTTGCTTCGCGCGCTTTCATTGAATTCTTTGCCATAACCCTACCCTTACTTTTTGAATGGGAAGTTGAACGCTTCTAATAACGCACGGCCTTCATCATCTGTTTTCGCAGAAGTAGTGATCGTGATATCCATACCGCGAACGCGGTCTACTTTATCATAATCAATTTCTGGGAAGATGATTTGCTCACGTACGCCCATAGAGTAGTTACCGCGACCGTCAAAAGACTTTGCGCTAACACCGCGGAAGTCACGAATACGTGGCATCGCGATAGAGACTAAACGCTCTAGGAAATCCCACATACGCTCGCCGCGTAGGGTTACTTTACAGCCGATTGGGTAACCTTCACGGATCTTAAAGCCAGCAACTGATTTACGAGCTTTAGTCACTAGAGGCTTCTGACCAGAGATTGACTCAAGGTCGCGTACAGCGTTCTCAAGGATCTTTTTGTCAGCTAGGGCTTCGCCCACACCCATGTTAAGTGTGATCTTTTCGATCTGAGGGACTTGCATGACAGAGCTGTAACCGAACTTTTCAAAAAGTTCTTTTACTACTTTGTCTTTGTAAACTTCATGCAGTTTCGCCATCGTCTACTCCAACTAATTAAATAGCTTTTCCGTTAGACTTAAAGAAACGAACTTTTTTGCCGTCTTCAAATCTAAAACCTACACGATCAGCCTTGCCAGTTTCGGCATTGAAGATCGCTACGTTAGAAGCGTCGATTGATGCTTCTTTTTCAATGATACCGCCAGCTTGTTGAAGCTGAGGAACTGGTTTTTGGTGCTTCTTGATAAGGTTTACACCTTCAACGAAAACACGACCAGTTTCAGTAACAACTGAAAGCACTTTACCGCGCTTACCTTTGTCTTTACCGGCTAGTACGATTACTTCGTCATCACGACGGATTTTTGCTGCCATGATCGACTCCTTATAGTACTTCTGGTGCTAGTGAAACGATCTTCATGAACTTGTCGTTACGTAGTTCACGAGTCACAGGGCCGAAGATACGAGTACCAATTGGCTGTAGGTTATCATTTAAGATAACAGCCGCATTGCTATCGAAACGGATTAAAGAGCCGTCTGGACGACGAACGCCTTTTTTAGTACGCACAACTACTGCGTTTTTAACATCACCTTTCTTCACTTTACCGCGAGGAATTGCTTCTTTAACAGAAACTTTAATGATGTCACCAACTGCCGCGTAGCGACGGTGCGAACCACCAAGGACTTTAATACACTGCACTTTGCGAGCGCCGCTGTTATCAGCAACGTCCAGCTGAGTTTGCATTTGGATCATTTTTGATGCTCCGGTGTAGTTAAACTTCGCTTCAAATTTGTATAAATATGAAGCAGTTAGATTATTAATCACTCAAAAAACGTGGAGTTCGTCTTTCAAGGGCGGGCAATTGTAGCAATAAACATGAGGGATGGATAGTTCAATTTTTAATTAATTGTGCTATTCCACCAAGTTTTCTAGATTGCATTTCTGATATGGAGACAAGCAGTTAGTTTTTCAAGCGCAAAAACTAAAACAACTTCAACTGATTAAATAACAAACAAGTGAAAATAGCGGTGATAAAATAAAATCGTCGTTTATTTATACTATTTCATTTTTTCCTATTTTAAATAGTTCTAACTCTTGAAGTCGAACCGATACACTAAACCAAGAACTAATAAAATTTATACTAGCTAAAGCTCTAATAGATAAAAGACGCAAATAAAAATCGCTGCTTCCGAAATTAGGGCTATCGCGTAAGTTTATTTACAGCACAAAAAAGCCAGTGCATTGAGGCACTGGCTTTTGCATATCCGAAACACAGAGCTTTTAACCGAAGAAGCCTTTTAACTTGTCTTTCAGCTTATCTTTTACTTTGTCTTTGGCTTCTTCTTTGGCCTTGTCTTTTGCCGCACTGCCAAAGTCGAGTTTGTAATCCACCTTGTGGAATGGGCCTTTGATACGTAGCGGTACTTTAAAGCCTGTGCTGTCATCACTGCTTGCTTGACCTTCAATGGTATCAACTAAGCCTGTGACTAAACGATAATTTACATAGGTCTTAGGTAAATCGACTTCACCGCTGCCCGTAATACGTAACAGTGGGCTGGCAAGGTTTAGGTCGGTATTGGTGCCGACACCATTTTTAAAGGTAAGGGTGCCTGTCAGTGCCGAGAAGTCGGTTTTCTGATTTGGATCGAAGTCGGCGTTTAAGCCTTCTTTTAAAGATGAGAAGTCACCTTTGAGCATTTCGCTGCCTTTACGCATCATCTCTGCAATATTGGCCCCTTTTACGCCACCATCTACAAAGCTAAACGCCAAATTACCTGCTAAAGCCGACACAAACTGCTTCTGACTTTGACCTTGAGTGTTCAGCGCCCAGCTGATGCTGCCTTTACCTAATACCTTGTCAAAGCCGACCGCGTCAGTCAGTAGTGGTTCGGCGTTGATGTCGGTTAAGCTAAAATCGGTATTGATCTGATAAGGGGCACGCTTGGCATTCACCACCACTTTACCCTGCCCTTTACCTTCGTAAGCGTTGAATTTATCTAAGCCTAGGCGCGCTTTGCCGTCTTTTAGATTAACTGAGAATTGGTTTTCACCCAGTTTGATCTCTTTGGCAATGAGGCCCGTTGAGCGCACTTTAATGTCGGCGTCTAAGGCATTAAGACCCGATAAATCAATCGGAGTGTCGTCCCATACAATCGGCTGTGGCTCACCCGGTTCTGCAGGCTGTGCAGGCTCGGCTGGTTTTTCTGGGCTCTCAGGTAGATATGGGTTGAGGTCTAACATACCCAGGTCAATGTCAGCCATGACATTTAAACGCGCGCCTAAATCAATTTGGCTTTGCCCTTTAATGGCCAGCGCATCGAGTTTGGCTTCGAATGCAGTTAGCTTAAAGGTCTCTCCCGCTAGGTGCATATCACCAGCGACACTAAACTGGTTAAAAGCATTGTCTTTGGCTTTTAGGTCAATGCCCTGCCATTGAGTAATGGCTTTTACTGAATCGCCTGCCAGTTTCAAACTACCTTTAATGTCTTTGCCTTGCTGAGCAATGGCACCGTTAAATTCAAGATCTAATAACGCTGAAGCTAAAGTTTGCGTGACATTAAAGGTTTGCCCTTCAATGGCTTTTGCTGGTGTGTCGACTTGGGTATTTAATTCAAAACGCTGTTGTTGGTAGGTTAACCCCCCTTTCACATCTAGCGGCTTGAATAAAGAAGGCAGCGCTACAATTAATTCAAAGTCACTCACCTGCTGTTTTGCGCCAGTCACGCCATCAAGATAAGTCAGTTGACCCCCGTAAATCGCCACTTCACCTAAGCTGACATCAAACCCTTGAGGTAATTTTACTGGGCCAGCGGCTGCCTCATTAGCTTGAGCTGTTGGCGCAGCGGAGGTTGTTGGCATGATCTGCCAGTTCGCTTTGCCTTGTTTGTCTGTTTCTAGCAAGATGTTTGGATTACGGATCACAAAACGCTCTAACTTGGCTTCACCACTTAATAATGACAACCAAGGAATATGTACGGCAAGCTGTTCCATACTTACCATATTTTCAGTACTACCCGAGGCCATATTGGCAAAAGCAACGTCGTTCAGTTCTATACTCAGGCTTGGAAACACCGTTAGCTGGCTTTCGCCGACAATGCTGAGTTTACGACCTGTGGTATTTTCGACTTGTTCTGAAACCTGCTGAATAATGGTGTCGGTTGGGATCAAAAATGGCGCCGCAACCACAGCACCAACGGCCACAACAACCACACCACCAATGACTTTTACAAAGCGATTCATTGCTTTTCCTTACATTTGCAATTGATGTTACTAATCATAACGGCTGAGACGAAAAAAATCTGCACACAAAGCCAATGAAATTAACATGATACCGAGAGGTTACAAAAAACCGTTGACCTTATGATACCTACAGGTTACATTGATACCCGTAGGTTACATTACGAAGGAAACCATGGCATGACAAACCTAGAAGTTAAAAATGAAGAGCTGCACATTACATTAAGTGGTTGGTTTTGGCTGGCACTGGGCACAGTGTTACTGTTCATGGTGCTCACTGACGTATTCAGCGACAGTGAAAATCAACAATTCTTCAATACAGGTTTTGTAGTGCTATTTGTTGGCATAGCTGTTTTTTACAAAATTAAAGCGTTCTTCAATTCAAAAAAATACACTGACGGCTATCAGGACGAGTTTATAAAGCAAATGAACCATAACGCTTGCCGCCATGCTTTTTATTGTACTGTCGGTGTCATTGTTGCGGTTTGGGTAATTGGAGATGCCATTGCCATTCCATTTACTCATGAAACAATGTCACTTGTGTACTTGGCCACTGCCAGCTTAAGTTATGGTGCATCGATAATTTGGCAAAATAGAGACTAACAACTATGCAAGTTAAGGTTGCTGAATTAAGAAAGCTCAACAATTTATCTCAACAAGAGTTAGCCGATTTAATTGGTGTTTCTCGCAAGACCATTAGCACCATAGAAACTGGCCGCTTTACCCCCTCGGTGGTGATTGCATTAAAGATTGCGCGCCACTTTGAGCAACCGGTTGAGTCACTCTTTGAGTTAGAGACAAGTGATTAACGCAAAAAAAGGACACTTACTATGAAAAAACGAATAACCGAGTACTGGGCAACCTTACCCAAACACACACAGTATGAAATAGAAACACACCTTGCCATTGTGTTACCAGCGATAGGGTCAATTCTTGGCGCAGCATTGGTGTTGGCCTTTTAATTCCGCCTCTAGAAACTCAGCTTGTAAGCTCCTGCAGATGCTGAGTTTTCTTACCTCTTGTAATAAATAAGCGTTTCTTCGATTGCATCCACGTCTCACTTAGGTATGATCCACGCCCTCATTTGTGTAGCACAAGTTCTGCTACACTTATTTGGTTAGCTAATTAACCCGTAATAACTTAACCCGTGGAGACACCAACCCCTATGAAAAAGCTGCTCATTTCCCCGTCAAAAATGGCATTGGGTGAACAAGAAAGTCAGATTTACCAAAACATTCTTAAGCAATCTACCGATATAAGTTTGAATCTGATGGCAGTCAAAGTAGAAAACCACCCAGAAGACTTCTTGGGTTGGTGCTATGAGTTATTAGATGTAGCAAAAAACCGCATCAACTTCGACTTACTCGACGACCACCAGCTTCCAACGGTTAAGAAACTACAAGATTTGTTAATTTCTGCTATCAGCTTTTTACAGCTTAAAACGCTACGTATTGCCCCTTGGCCTGTGATCTGTGGCTTTATCGAGCAACATAAAGACGTATTGGCCCTTGAAGAACAGTTAAAGCTAACCAGCTACCTAGCACCGATGCGCAGCACGCCATTAAAAGAGATGATCACCGAAGACCGCCTAGCGTTTACTGGTAAACATGCTGCAAGCTTGGATACCAGCGTGTACAACTTCGATGTTGAATGGTTTGCTTCAACTAAGAGTGCGAAAGGGTTCCACCAGCTATTAGCAGATTTACCCGGTGCGTTTGATGACGCCCTTGCGAACATTCCTGCAGAAGGTGACGTAAGCGAGCAAGACTATCAAGCATTTATGATTGGTTACTTAAGTGCCTTTGCGGGCACAGATGAAAAACCAACCCTTGCGCCTGCTACGCGCCTATTAGCGATGCGTCGTCCAGATGTGTTCACACCTATTAGCAACAATCGATTAGATGCACTTTGCCAAGCATTGGGTATTAGCCGTTTAAATAACCGTGACTTCGAACGCTATTGGTCAGATGTTGTGATGAGCATCCGCACTATGCCTTGGTTTGCAATGACGACTGAAAACGGCGAATTAGAAGAGCAACTCGCTAGCATCAAAGCACTGTTACCTTGCTTCTTCTATTATGCTGACAAAGACACGGCTGATAACTCTAACTATATTAAGTTATTAAATAAGCCTGTACGTAGTAGCCGCAGCGGTGGCACTAAAACCGTTCGTCGCGGTAAAGAGTCTGCTGAAGTATTGGTTGATCGCGCACTTGCTGATGAGAGCATTCCTGATCATATTCGCGATAAGCGTGACTCAATCATCGCAGAGGTTGAAAAAGGCCGCAGCGTAGACGAGACCATTGGCTTAATGCGCGCGATCTTTGGTTAACCTGTAAATATATAAGGTTAAGCACAAAGAAATAAATATTCCCCATTGCACGATATGCGCAAATATCGTGCAAAACATTATTCCTTTCGCACTAAAACTGTGCATAAATTTTCTAACCAAAAACTATCATTCATAAAAAAACATTAATAATCAGAAAGTAAACTATATTAATATAGACACATAAAAAGTGGTGCACGCATTGCTTTTAAGATTAGGAAAATTTAGCGCACATAGGAATGAAGATGAAAAAGACAACCTCTCTCTTACTTGGCTCACTATTACTCGCAACTTCTACTGCAAGTTATGCTGAAGTCACCGCAAACATTGCCGCAAGCTCAAACTACTTCTGGCGTGGTATTACACAATCTGCTGATGGTGCAGCCGTATCGGGTGGCATTGATTACGGCAATGATTCTGGTTTTTACGCTGGTACTTGGGTATCAAATATCGACTTTGGTGGCAAAGAAAGCTATGAGATGGATTTTTATGCGGGCTTCAGTGGCTCTGCAGGCGATATTGGCTACGATGTGGGCTATGTCTATTACGCTTACCCAGATGCCGAAGGCAGTATCGACTTTGGCGAGCTTTATGGCGAAGTCAGCTATGACGTATTAAGTGCGAAGATCAGCTATTTAAGTAATGCGCAAAGCGGCTCAACTGCAGAAGAAGACATGCTGTATCTTGAGCTGAACGCTGCATTTAGTGTATTCAATGACACTGAACTTGGCTTACATTTAGGCCGCTCTAGCGGTGACACAGTGACTGAGTGGTACTCAGAAGATAATTATATGGATTATGGTTTTAGCCTAAGCAAAGATGGCTTTACTTTTGGCGTGATCAAAACTGATTTAGACGCCGATGACGATATGAAAGCATACGTCAGCTATGCGATGGATTTTTCTTTGTAATTTAAAGATTAAGGGAGCTAGTAGCTCCCTTAATTATTTGATTAGCAAGATACAAGAATCGTAAAGGCCAATGTGCCATCTTTCCAGTAGTAATGCTTTTCACATTGTTGGTTATCCCAACCATCACCACCTCCGCCACCTGGCCAAGGATTCCCTCCGCCAGCGCCAGGGCCTCCACCAGGCGCAATACCACCACCTGGTGAAGTGTTATTAGAGTTTGTTACTTCATTTCTTAAGTACTTATCAAACTCTTTTTCTACACATGGATCTAAGTTTTGAATTTTGCCTGCTTTACCGTAATTACTTAATGACACTCCACCAAGAACAGTTAAAATCGGATTAATGTCAACCTCGATTGCCCCCCATTTATCATTCCAAGTTAAGCCATATACCACTTTAAAACCAGGTATGTCTGAGGCAGGAACATCTGAGTTTCTTCGCTCCCAATCAATTTCAGTATTAAAAACACGGACAACATCTTTCCAAGAGCCGGAGTAACTAACCCCAGTTACCTCAACTGAAAAGCCTTCACCATTCATCCTCTTTACCATGAATGCTTTACCTGGATCTTTACTCTCTCGATTGATTTTTTTATTAACCGCTTCAGATAAACGAGTCGCTGTTTTACCATCATAAACAGCATCGAATGCATCAGAAATATATGCAGGGCAGCTACCTGCATTTTGACTATAAGATCTAAAGTATTCAGGCTGAGAAGAGAAAATAACGAAGTCTCTGCCGGTTAAGGGCACTCCTTTTAATTCATTCTCAAGTTCAGACGCCAGCTTTTCTAAATTGTCTGCGGTTATGTTGACTCGACGAATTGCCTCATAATCTGTTGTGTTGAGTCGAGCACTTTCAATGGCTAATTCAAGCCATGCTGTGCCCTGATTATAGTGACGAACTGTAAAGGCATAATGATTATTGCCGTTCGCGTCAGCAATAATCACCTTCCGAGGCGATGAGTAACATGCCTGAGTGTCAGGAGTCATTGGACCATTTGGATTATTGTTATAACACTGAAATGAAGGCGCGTATTTTTTAGCTAATTTCTTAGATTCTGAATATGAACAGTCTTTACACATTATTAATTTTGTATCGTTATCTTGGCCTATCGCCATGAAACTAGAAACTAACAATGACAAACCTGCAAAGATTTGAAGTTTCATATATATTCCTTATATATTTTTAATTCTTAGATTGTTAATGTTTTTATTAAAAAAACATATTAATGTTACTAAACTGAAAACAAAAAAGCTAGTGCGACCTAAACACTTTAAAGATACTCTATGTCTCTGAAATCAGTCTTTGCATATGCTCAAGGTTTAAGAACAACCCTAGCATTTAAAGGCGCCTGCTTCTGATACTGCAATTGCAGCTCATCACCATGATTCAACACCCCGACTCCTTCTGGTGTCCCTGTTATCACAATATCACCGGGGATCAGGGTAAAGCTTTCACTGATTTCTGTGAGTAAGCGCTCGATGTTAAATAGCATGAGTTCAGTTTTACCATGCTGTTTTAATGCCCCATTCTGCCAATACTTATATTCAGCGCTAGCGAGTTCAGTTGGTGATTTTAGTGGGTAAAATGGTGTAACAGGGCAACTGCCATCATAAGCTTTGGCGCGCTCCCAAGGATGACCTTTACTTTTAAGCTCACTCTGCACATCACGTAAGGTTAAGTCGAGAGCAAGCCCAACTCCGGCAATTTTTGTTAGCACATCTTGATCGCCGTATGAAATCGTATCGCCAATTAACAAGGCCAATTCGGCTTCGTAATGGTGCTCACCTAAGCGTTTAGCAAGCGTAATCTCTTTGAAAGGTTGCAAACAGGTGCTGGGTTTAATAAATAGAATAGGTTGACTCGGAATCGGATTATTCAACTCTTGTGCATGTGCCGCATAGTTGCGTCCTATACATACTATCTTGCCCGTCGGTAGGTTAATTGCTTCGCCTGTGTGCCATTGATGTTGATACATACATGCTCCTTATTTGATACCTGTTATTTTCGCGCAAAGATTAACATAACAGAGCTATTTATAAGCTTTATTTATTGAACCTTAAGCATTCACCTAATTTATGTTTTGAAAAACAAAAGGCATCTACGAGAGAGGCCTTTAGTGATTTAATTGAGCTGTAAATAACCTGAGCTCTGGATAATAAATCTATCTCCAGCGGCTACTTTCAACGTTAACAGCGTTGAATTTACTTGCAATAGGCCAGCTATTGACGCGTAAATTCGCCTTGTTATCACTAAAAGTCCCCCGCTGCAGACTTGAAAAATCACTTATTAATTTAATATCAATATGTTAGTAAATCTCTTAACCAAAGCTCAGGTTAAAAAAGTTAGCTCATACAAATTACAGCGACTTAATATTATCGCCGGTCTCTTTATCGATGAGTTTTACAAATGGGTCGATACCAGCAAACTTAGGTAAATCCTTAACTTTAAGTTTGATTACATTATCACCCGTTGTAATGCTGTGCTTTTGAAGATACATCACATTCTCACCTTCATTAATGTCATCAGGATCGGCTTTGAACAGAGCAATATCTATCATTTGCTCTAGCGGTACATCTTCTTCGTTACCTTCTCCATCCGCATGCTTTTTCGCCGCTTTTACGGTAAGCGTAACTGTATGAAGCTCCCCATCTGAAGTGGCTTCTTCAATTTCAACGTCAGCCAGTTTTAACTCATATAAGGTAATTGAGTTAAATTGGTCTTCGATGAAAGCTTGCTCTTGTGATGTTGCATCTGACTTTAGATAAGCAATGAAATCGAGTGTTGTTGGGAAAACATCACTTCTGAAGCGATAGTCATCAATGAAGTTACGCAATGCTTTATTCAGACGCGCTTCGCCCAGTAGATCATGTAAAGCGAGCATCACAACAGATCCTTTATTGTATTCAATATGCTGCTGCCCCACTGTTCTAGAAAGCGTTCGCTCTTCATGGGCTTCTGTTGTACGACCACGCAGATATCTGTCTAACTCGTATTTCAAGAACTTACGCAGGTTATGCTCACCGTACTTTTCTTTCATCACCATAATGGCCGCATACTGAGACAGCATTTCAGACAGAATATTCGAGCCCTCTACGTTTGCACCAATCACCTGATGCGCCCACCATTGGTGTGCAAGTTCATGAGCTGTGACGTAGTAAGGGACATTAATATTCTCAGGGTTACGGGTATCGATTAAGAAGCCAATCTCTTCTGAGTAAGGAACAGTATTGGCGAAGCTCTGAGCAAACGAGCGGTAGCGAGGGAACTCGATAATGCGCATTTGTTTATGCTGATATGGCCCAAACTCTCTTGAGAAGTAGTCGATTGAGTCCTTGGTCGACTCAAGCATAGTATCTACGTTCCAAGCATGATCTTTATGGTAGTAAACCTCAAGTGCTATGCCTTTATACTCTTCACGCTTTACTTCAAGTTCCATCGACAGCATGGTGTAGAAATGCAGCATAGGTGCATCCATCTCATACACATAAGTTGTACGACCATTTTTGGTTTCTTTCGACTGTAAGTAACCCGGTACCATGGCCACTTGCGACTCATCGGTTGTGACTCGAGCCGCAAAGGTGACAAAGTTTTCAGCAAATAGAGGTTGGGTGTGGTACTGCGTTTCTTCGATTTTATTACCTCGTTTTAACGGTTCAAGACCGCGTTTTCGGCGCTCATTTTTATCAAAGATCTGCTTACTTTGAACATAACCAAAGGTTGGGAATAGCTCACCATTGTTAATGAAGGTGCCATTGTGTACCAAAGTGGTATCACTGCCTCTATCAACAAAACCTAGTGTTTGACGCGCCACCGACATAGTTAAAGTACGACGTTCACCCGGCAGCATAGGTTCAGATAAGTTCATCCAAGCATGCGAATAATCTGTGTTTAATTCGCCGAGTTTTGCACCCGACATTTCAACCGACCACTCAAGCGTATGTGCAGGCTTGTTCACCAAGAAGCGCTCTATGACTTCTTTACTCTTGTTTTCAACTTCTAAAACAACCTTTGCTTCAATACGGCGTGTTTTAGGGAAAATCTCTGCATCGAGCTTTACATCAAGTGTCGTTGGTACAGGCGCATCTTTGAATTGCACAAACTCGCGCTCATACTGCTCAGAAAAGTCTTCGCGTGCATCTTGCGTGATAAATGAATTAAGCACTTGCGTGTTGTAGTAAATATAACTACCACTGCCCACAAATACTAAAGCCCCCGCAGCGATTGCCAGCTTGCCAACATTGCCTAACTGATAGTTTAATTGTGCAAAACGCGCCTTTAATGTTTGCCCTGCACCACGCGGCCAAAGCGCAAAACTCAATGCTGCGAAGATCACACTTAAACCTAACCAATATAAATTGTACCAATGGATTGCAGTTAAGAAATGGCCATAGCCATTGATATCTGAATAAGGAGCACTTGGTGTCTCACCAAATCGCCACATATTGTGCTCAAAGCCAAAGTTTGCCATCACAAGTGAGCCTATGTAGTAGAGTAAAAACAATCCCATACCGACATATTTACTCGGGCTGACAACTTGTAATAAGAAAGCCAAAGTGCCTTGCAGAGCAAAGCCTAGTACAAATAAATAACCTAGACGAATAACATATTGCGACAACTCAATGGTGGCCATGCCTGATATCAGTTGGTATAGAATTGTCAGTACAGAGCCAAATACACATAGCAACACTAGCACTGAGACAAGTGCAATATATTTAGAGCCCCAAAACACCCAGTTTGCCACAGGATAAGAGTCAACAATTTCACTCACTTTTGCATCGCGGTCATGCCATACAAGTTCAGCACAGTAGTAAACCAAGACAATGATCATCAATAGGCTAAAGCTGCCTTGGATTTGTTCAACCATTCTGAATGTCACGGGCCAAGTGTCTGTACCATACATACCAAATGAACCAACCAAGCTCGGCACTAACATAGACACGGATAAAATAAGTAAAACGAGGAATGAGTAACTGCGTACTACTTGCTTCACTTCAAAAACGGTACGCATTAAGAAATGAGACCAAGCGCTGCCTGCACCAGATTTATAGTCAATGCGATGACCCAGTGCCTCAACTTGTTGGCCTTCACCTTTGGCTTTGCTTTTCACTTTTTGTTTTTGCAGTAAGAAGTGCGAATTGTTAAGTGCCAGCGTCGCTAAACCTAGTATAGCTACACCTAACCAGATCAAACGGTTGTATAGTAGTTCATCATATAACCCTATGGTCATGGTGTTTCTATCGGCAATGGTCCAATATTCTGCTTGAACTGAAATAGCAGATAAACCAAACATATCTAAATAAGCTGCTATAGCACGGTATTCAATATCAGAGAAAATACTGTTAGCAACAATATAACCAACCACGAGTGCGACAGCGACTAAGTACATAGCCACCATACTTCTGAACTTTTGTGCGACTAATGCAAACAAGCTAGATACAAAGAAAAGAGAAGGCACTGCAATATAAAACAGCGGTGATAAATAGTACTCGAGCTTATTCGGACCCAGCATTTCTGCATCTAACCAGCCCATTAAACTACCTAAGCCTGAGCCAATCCAAATTCCTAATAAGCATGTTGAGAACACCAACATGGTGACAAGATAAGCACCTAGAAAGCGGCCTAGGCGATATTGCAACAAACTAAGCGGCTTGCTCAGTACAAGCTCATTTAGCTTACTTTGGTCATCTCTAATGGCGGCACTGCCGACAAAATTCACTACCAAAAAGATAGAAAAAATAGCCATGTTGGCAACAATTTGCAAAATCGCAAATGGCGAGTTCACGTTGACATTACTACTTCCGCCAATTTGCACTGAATCTGATACCGAGGCAAAAAAGGTCAGCAAAAATATAATCAAAGACGTGACATAAAAAGAGGGCTGGCGCATAAAATAGCGCAGCTCAAATTGCATCATTTTAAATAGCATTTGCCTACTCCTTATGCAGCTTGGCTAGTGCGGTGTTGATGCAATGTCGAGAAATACACATCTTCTAGATCTGCAGGTACTGCATTGAAGCCTTCTGGAGCTTCATCAGCAAATACATTCAGCAAAGTATTGCCCGCAAATAAGCGTTTAGAAATAACCGGTAATACTTCTTCTAACTCTTTTGCTTCAGCTAGGCTCACAGACTTACGCCAGATCTTACCTTGTAGCTGCTCAGTTAAATCAATCGGGTTGCCTTCAAGTAAGATTTGACCACTTGCCAATACCGCCATATTTGGGCACAGCTCAGACACATCTTCTACTATGTGCGTCGATAAGATAATGACCTTACTTTCACCTAAACCCACTAATAGATTGTGGAATCGGTTACGCTCTTCTGGGTCAAGACCCGCTGTTGGTTCGTCGACAATTAGTAAGTCAGGGTCGCCAAGTAGTGCTTGCGCAATACCAAAACGCTGACGCATACCACCAGAGAAGCCACTTACAGCATTTTTACGGTGGTCATATAAATTGGTTTGGGCCAGTAAGCCTTCAACCGCTTCTTTACGTTCTGCTTTATTATTTAAGCCTTTTAGCACTGCCATATGATCAAGTAAATCATAGGCACTGACGCGTGGATAAACACCGAAGTCTTGTGGTAAATAGCCTAAACGCTCACGCAACGCCTTTGGCTGTTCGAGTACGTTAATCCCATCAAACTCAATACTCCCCGAATCAGCGGATTGTAATGTCGCAATTGTACGCATAAGTGAAGATTTACCTGCGCCATTTGGCCCCAGTAATCCATACATACCTTTTGGAATATCTAAATTCACCCCGCGTAACGCGTGAACGCCATTGTCATATGTTTTTGAAAGCCCAGTTATTTTAAGCATTTACATTCCCTTTTATTGAACAAATAAGCAACGCTGTTATAGCAGCTTTACATTACAGGTACAATTAATACCCTGCTAACAATTGCAATAGTTTGTAAACACTGAAACACTAGCGACAATTAAGAATATCAAGGGGATGAACATGCAAGACCATGCAAACCGACCGCTAAGTGACTTTATTGAATACCCACAAGACGAGATGCTGAGCCGCGCTGAAAGCTTTTTAGACAACTGTAAGCGTCGCCACTCAATTCGCAGTTTTAGTGACCGTCCTGTACCAAAAGAAATCATCGAAGCCTGCATTAAAACCGCAGGCACAGCACCAAGTGGTGCCAATCACCAGCCTTGGCATTTTGTTGCGATCCACTCAGCCGATGTCAAAAAGCAAATTCGCCAAGCAGCGGAAGATCTAGAGCGCTCTTTTTATGAAGGTCGTGCAGGTGAAGAATGGCTAGATGCTCTAAAACCATTAGGCACAGATGCACAAAAACCGTATCTTGAGCACGCACCTTGGTTAATTGCCGTGTTCAGTCAGAAGAAAGGCGGTATTCACACTGAAGATAAGAACACCAACTACTACGTGCATGAGTCTGTGGGTTTAGCGACTGGGTTCTTAATTCAAGCATTACATAATGCGGGCTTAGCAACACTGACTCACACGCCAAAACCGATGAGCTTCTTAACCGATATTTGTGGCCGTGACCGCGATAATGAACGCCCTTATATGTTGCTGATTGCAGGTTACCCAAGTGAAGATGCGACTGTGCCAGAGCACGCTTTAGTGAAGAAACCAATCGAAGAGATTGCGACGTTTTTATAAAGAACGCGCTCTAAGAAAAAGGCCACATAAAAATATGTGGCCTTTTTCTTATGTAACCGTTCCGTCAATTATATCGCAGGCTTCAATGCGATTTTCTCGCCTGCTTCTAACCCAGCCAGCACTTGCACGTCACTGTTATTGACGGCTTCACCTAACCGAACATAGCGCTTTTGCAATTGTCCTTGCTCAACCACTTCAACCATAGTCAATTGCCCATAGCGTTTCACCAGTTTACGCGGGATCACAATGGTGACTTGCTCTTCACCCGGCAAAAAGACTTGCGCATACATGCCCGGTTTGACTTCTTTGGCAAAACCGATATCAAGTTTGATGGCAAAACGGCGCGCTTGTTTATCAGCAACCGGTACAATTTCGCTAATTTGCGCATACTCGGTTAAGCCAACGGCAGGCACAAACACTTTTAATTTATCGCCGACTCGTAGAAAAGCAGCTTGTTGTTCACGCACCGGCGCATGAACTTGTAACTTAGTCGGGTTATATAAAGACACAATCGCCATACCAGGGCTCAGCATAGTGCCAGGCTCTTGTAAGCGCTCTACCACTTTGCCATCAATTGGCGCATGAATTTTGGTGTATCCCAAGGCAACTTGTGTGCCTTCAAGTTGCTGAACCAAAGCCGCCGACTGCGCTTCTAGCTCGTTCACTTTGGTTTGCCATTCATCGACCTGATTTTGTGCCACAAGCCCTTGGGCTTTTAGCGCAACCACGCGCTCTAATTGCTTCTTAGCTTGTGCAAGCTGAGCGTCATTGGCGCTTTGCTGAGCTTTAACTTGCTGTACTTGTGCTTTTAAGTCAGCATCTTCAAGGGTTGCGATTAACTGCCCCGCTGATACAGTATCGCCCGCACGTACATGTAAGGTTTTTAACTGCGCCAGCACACGACTAGACACGCGCGTATTAAACTTGGCATCGACACTACCGCTGACAACTTCAGCGCTTTTTACCGCTTGCAAACTCACGGTATGAGTTTGACCATTATATTCTTCAGCAAGGGCTTTTGTGCCCACGGGCATTTTTTCGTTAAACACCCCAGCCATGGCCGCAATGGCAATCGCTAACACGCCCATCGCCGCACTGATCCCTGCAATTTTAGTTACTTGTTGCATCTTGCTGCCCCTGTTGCTCGGTTGATTTGAAAACTAAGAAATACACCACTGGCACCACCAACAACGAGAAGATAGTTGAAGCAATAATGCCAAACATAATGGCCAAAGCCAGCCCGCTAAATACGGGGTCGAGGATGATCACCGCATTCCCCAATAGAGTTGTGCCTGCGGTGAGTAGCACTGGGCGCATACGTGCTTCACCTGCACGTACCAAGGCTGCTTTCAATGCCATGCCTTCTGCTCGAGCCTGATTGATAAACTCAACTAAAATAAGTGAATTACGAATGACGATGCCTGCCAGCGCTATCATGCCGATCATGGCCGTGGCGGTAAATAAAATAGGCTCAGGTGCGCCCGCAATCACGCGTTCGCCAAACTGATTCAATGCCCAAAAGCCCGGCATAATGCCAATCATGGTTAACGGAATGGCCGACATAATTATCAGCGCTAAGCGGTTCGAGCCCGTTTGCATACGCAATATGATAAATATCGCCGTGAGGGCAAAAGCAAAGGCAATACCCATATCTCTAAACACATCAACGGTAATGCGCCACTCACCTTCGCCACCAAAGCTATAGCTGGTGCCTGTAGGCATTTGCCACCCTTGTGTGCCGCCTGAGTTTAAGAAAGTGCGTGTTTGCCAAGGTTGGTAGTTTTCCTCAGTGCGATTTTCATCTGCAACCACATCGGCGATGACTTCTGCAGGGGTTCGACCATTTAACTCCGCCATAACATACACCACGGTTTGCAGGTCTTTGCGCATAATCGGCTGTTCAACATGATGTTGTTGCCACTGACCAAGTTCAGACAGTGCAACCAAAGGTCGTGCAGCACTATCTAGACCATAATCATTGGCGATTTTACTCAATGCCTGTTGACCCGTTAACTGCACGGCCGCCAAAGACTGCCATTGATTGCGCACTTCATACGGTACTTGCAGTTGCACCGGCACTGGCATGGCTTCATGCGGGGTATATAGTACGCCCGCAGGCATACCTTGGCTGGCTATCTGTAGGGTTTGACTAATATCTTGGGTGCTAATGCCTGATAACGCGGCTTTTTCTTTGTTTGTCACAAAACGCGCAAGAGGGGCGAGCTCAGCAATAGAGGTGTCGACTTCAACCACATGGGGCTCTTTTGCTAAACGTTTCGCCAGTTTGTTTGACGCATCATGATGCACTTGCGTATCTACAAATGGGTCGGCAGTGACTTCGGCCACTAAAGTATTTAACACTGGCGGACCCGGTGGCACTTCAACCACTTTGACCTTGATGCCATTTTGATTGAACCCGGCCAGCGCCTGACGTAAACGCAATACCACCCCATGAGATTGGTGGTCGCGCTCGGTTTTATCGTTCAGTAATACGCGCAAGTCAGCAAGATGAGGAGCATGACGGCGGTAATAACCGCGCACCATACCATTAAAGTCCATACTCGAAGGTTGACCGACATAAGCGGCAACCGCAGTGATTTCGTTAAGCTGCCACGCAGCTTGTTGTACTTGTCGTGCCACTGAGCTGGTTTGCTCCAGCGAACTACCCTCTGGTAACTCAACCAAGATTTGCACTTCATTCTTGTTATCAAACGGTAGCAACTTAAGCGGCACGGCTCTAAATACCGGTAAACTGGCGCTCAGCATAAACAACACCAGTACCGACCACAGCAACCACTTTGCTTTCTTGTTCGAGTCTAATAGCGGCATCACTAACTTGCTGTAAAAGCTCTTACCTTCACCGATTTCTGGCTCGTCGATTTCATGGCCTTTCAGCAGCTTTTTGGCAAGCCAAGGCGTGACAAAGAAGGCCACAACTGTCGAAACCACCACACTCACTGGCACATTAAACGCCATCGGTGCCATGTAAGGCCCCATCATGCCAGTGATAAATGCCATCGGCACAAATGCCACCGAAATGGTTAACGTCGACATCAACAACGCCACTTTAATCTCACTCATCGCGCCAAGAATGCGCTTACTTGACGAGTCTGATTTCTTGCCATGCTTTAAGAAACGGCTGATGTTATCGACGCCCGTGATTGGATCATCAACTAATAAACCTAAAGACAAGATAAGCGCGAATAAGGTGACGCGGTTAATGGTATAACCAAAGGCAAAATCTAACGCCAGTGTAATGCCATAACAAATAGGCACAGCGAGGCCAACCACGATGGCTGGGCGCCAGCCTAGAAAGATCCCAACAAAGACCACCACTGTAAAGACCGCGAAGGCCAAGCTCGCAGTGAGGTTATTTACTTTTTCATTGGCCGTTTCGCCGTAATTGCGCAGTACTTTGAAATCCACTTCATCGGGCAGTAACTCAGCTTTAAGTTGCGCCATTTTGGCCAGCGTTTGCTCGGCTACTGCGACAGCATTACTGCCTTTTTGCTTGGCAACGCTGATGGTGACAAGGGGTAAATCTTGCTGAGTTTCATCAATGACCAACCACTGATATTGATTTGGCTCGCTTGGGCCATCGGTGACCGTTGCGACATCTTTTAATAATACTTGCTGACCGTTCACGACATTCACCGGCAGGCTCGCCACTTGTATTACATCGCGAAGCACATCGCCCGCTTGAAGTTGGATCTGTTGCTTGCCCTTCACCAGATGACCGACTTGCTGCAATTGATTCGACACTTTCAGCGCGCGTAATACATCTAAAGGCGTGGTTTGGTGTGCAGATAGCGCACTGATGTCTAAATCGACTTGCACTTGGCGGGTGCGACCTGCGAGCACCTCAATGGCACTGGTATTAGGAATTTTTTGCAGGTGATTTGATAGCTCTTGAGCAAAACGCGTAAGTTCATAGTCGCCATATAAACGGGGGTCTTGTGAGTACAAGCCCAACATTAAAATTGGCACATCATCGACTTCTATGGGTTTGATCTGCCAATTGCTGATCACCGGCGCCATTTGCTCTTGATGCGCATAAAGCTTGCTGTAGGTATTGAGAATGGCGTTTTCTCTGTCTTCACCAACATGAAAGCGCAGCGTCACAACCGCTTGCCCTGTTTGTGTCGTAGAGTAAACGTGCTCAACACCAGGAATTTGTCGCAATAACTTTTCGAGTGGCTCAGTAACCAAACGCACCACTTCAGGCGCCCCTATGTTTGGCGCCTGCACATGAATGTCGAGCATTGGCACGACAATTTGTGGCTCTTCTTCACGCGGCGTAAACTGTAAGGCCATAACCCCCATTACCAGCGATAAGAACAAGATCACAATGGGGATACGACCTTGTAAGCTTACCGAAATGGCTTTGTCTAAACCCATCATTATTCACCCGGTTGGCAAAAGAGTTGATAAAGCTGCTGCAAAATCGCCTCAACCTTAGGATCGGTAAGGCGGTAGTAAATTGTTTGCGCATCTCGACGGGTGGCAACACATTCGGCCTTTCTTAAAGCTGCGAGATGCTGAGAAAGTGCCGATTGTGCTAACGGTATCGACTCATTTAACTGCGTCACACTCATTTCACCTTGCAACAAGCTGCATAAGATCATCAGGCGGTTTTTATTCGCCATCATTTTTAATAACTGCTCTGCTTGTTCTGCGTTATGCGCCATATCTTCAATTTGCATACATATCCCCACGGTCGATTTCAACAAGTATAAATCATACATTAGAAAAGTCTAATATTAGATCTTGCTAATTTAGAACTTACTAATAAACTAGTTATGACTGACGTCTTCTGAATTTTGAGGTGAGCTATGACAATGCATCCAATACTGCGCTTAATTGCCGGCACTATGGTGTTAATTTCTTTACTGTTAACCTATTTCGTACACGAAAACTTTGTGTGGTTTACGGTATTTATTGCTATAAACTTAATTCAATCATCTTTCACGCTTTGGTGTCCGATGATCACTTTTTTAAAACGATTCGGTATTAAGGAATAGTTCAATGTTGACTCCTGTTCAAGATGTATTAAAAACAGTTCGTCCTAATCAGCGCTGCATTAGCGCAGAACAAGCAAAGCAAGAAATTCAAGACAATGAAGGTGTACTTATTGATGTACGCGAACCTCAAGAGCACGCGCAAAAAGCAGCAACCGGTGCAGTCAATGTGCCACGCGGTTTACTAGAATTTAAATTACCTGAAATCGTGAAAGATGCCGCAAAACCCATTTATGTGCATTGCGCTACAGGCGGCCGTGCGGTATTTGCCGCAGAGCAACTGACTCGTATTGGCTATCAAAATGTGACGGTGATCACCTGTAAAGCTGACGATATTTGCAATATTTTCTAACCTTTTGCGCTTTGCCCCTGTGCAAAGCGCTCTTTCACTCTGCCACCATACTGTCATATCACTCTTTAATATTATTTTTATTAGCTTATAAATTAATAAGTTATAACATGTGACACCCACTGTCTTATGACAAAAAAGGCACTGACATATTGCTGTCGGCGCTTTATACTGACGTACCGAATATGCTTATCCCAACTTAATCAAAACAACTAAGGGAATATGCACTATGACGCCTAGCATCAACAACGAAGAAAAAGCACTGCCTAAGAAACTGCCTTTTGAATTGTATTTTCAAGATGGGGATAACCAAATCGCCTGTAAAGCCAATTTTTATAACGGCAAAGAATATGTTTACATCAATGATGAGTTAGTTTCCGAAAAAAGAAATATTGGTTTTAAAACGGTACATGAATTCGAATTTGAAAGTAACCCGTGGCAAGTCACATTCGATGTAGTGAATCTAATAACCTGTAAAACAGAGTGTGTTGTCATTAAAAATAAAAAGATTATTGGTCGAAAAACTCTCGACCCATTTTCTTGGAAAGCACTATTTAAATTCTTTATATACGGAGTTATTTTTGGCGCTACGGTTATGACAGCAGCTTATTATTTAGGCCGCTGGTACGGCAGCACGCTGTAGGAGACTGCCATGCGATTAAACCCAAAAACCATAAAACAGCTAAGAGATGACAAAAATTGGACACAGCAATCATTGGCAGATGCTTGTGGTTTGAGCCTTCGCACCATTCAACGTGTTGAAAAAGAAGGGGTTGCCAGCCGCGAAACCATGATGAGCTTGTGTGCCGTTTTTGAAGTAAAGCAGTCATCCCTAATTAACCTAGATGAAGCTGAGGCTAATAATAGCAGCCAAACGACTACTAACATGAAGCAATATTTAATGATGTTCGGTACTGCACTATTAGGTGGACTTGCAGGTGCAGGCATTATGTATTTGTTAATCGGATAAATAGCTAAAGCTCTATATTTCATGGAAAAGGTAATGAAAGAATCAATGAATAAATATTATAAAAGTAGCTTGTTTCTTGTCGTCATTGGCACAACACTGTCGACACAAACACCGCCTTTTTATGCTGACATCATTATTTTAAGTATCGCGCTAATATACGCGCTCCTTGGCTATAAACAGAGCCGAAAATAATCAATAACTTAAAAAAATACCGAGGAATGTATGACAGAGTTAGAACTGACTACTATTGCCATCGTTGATAAACAACTCGACGCCTATAACAACCGTGATATCGAAGCCTTTGCTGCGACATATCATGATGATGTTGAAATTCATGCTTTCCCTGGTGGCTTACAATATCAAGGCAAGGATAAGCTGATTGAGCGCTATGGTCAGAAGTTCGCCTCTTTAAAATATCTTAATGCCAGTTCATTAAAACGTATGATAGAGGGCAATATTTTAGTCGATCATGAGCTTGCAGAATCAGCCAGTGAGGATGCCAATATTATTGATAATAGCGTGACGATTATCGCCGCTTATGAGGTGATTGATGGCCTTATTAAACGCGTTACTTTTATGGGGCGTTAATAGTTATCCTAACTCTAATGAATTACTCTATGATTAAAGCTGATGGAATAGCCGGTAACTGGTATGGGGCAACCAATTTATTTAGTTCTCCTGATTTTGCCAGCTTTATCATTTTTCTTTGCAAGTTTACCGCTAACTTAGTTTTTGCGAACCGTTGGCTGAATGCCATATGACCGTAAATATTATTGTTATGCCTATAGTTTACTTTCTTTAATTGATCAAATGGCTGGTTTAGCGTTCTCATCGCCACCTCTGCGGTTTCTTCAACCGACAATACCAAATCAACCCGCCCTTTCAGAAGCAAATCAAACGCCACATGCTCAGAATTAACTTGCACTCGATTGAGTGTTTTGTCTTCATCAAACTCTTTGTAATAAGCACCTCCACGCATTACCGCAATACGTTTACCATGTAGCTCATCAAAGTTATTTACCTCTATATTACTGTTTTTATTTGCGTAAAAAACGAAAGAAGAAGATAGAACCATATATGGGGGTTGCACAAATGCCATGGTTTGCGCACGGCGATTAGTCTTAATTAATCCCCCCATTACATCAACTTGTCCTTGGGCAAGCATACGTACACAACGAGAAAAGGGGCAAGGTATGGGTTTTATTTTGTAGTTTTGATGAGATTCTTTCAGTAACTCTGAGACGATATCGATGATCAAGCCTTGGCTTTCACCTTGTTGGTCGATATAGCTATAGGGGGGAGCATGATCTACGGCAATATGAATAGTGTGGTCGGCCCAAGAAAATCGAGCAAACAATAAAAGAAAAAATGTGATAGCAGTATATTTCATCAAATTACCTCTATTCACTTCCTTATTGCTTTGCGTGATTTCTAGCTCCGTATCAAGTGCCACAAAAACGAACTGATGTTATCGTCAGAACAACATTATATTATCATAGCAAGTTGCCAATTATTGAGTAAATTATGACAATTTTTTTACTAGATATAACACAAAAGAATTACAGTGATTCACCTAAAGTATTAGTGACCTTTAAAACTAGTCAAGTTTTAACTGCCCGGTTACAGCTTGGTAAGGCTTGAGCTCAAATTTTTCTAATGCAGCAATCAGATACTCTATTATTTCAGCCTGCAACTGCTCATAGGGGACCCATTGGGTATTACGACTAAAGCAATAAACCTCTAACCCTAACCCTTTTTCACTGGGTGCCAGTGATCGTACCATCAACACACATTCTTGATTAATTTTAGGGTGATTTTTTAAATAATGCTCAGCAAACAAGCGATAAACTGAAACATTACTCAGAGGTTGTTCTGTTGCGAGCTCAAACCCTATGTTCTCGGCTATCTGTTCCGCCTTCTCTACAGACCAATTCTGTAGGCTATGCATATCCACGAAAATAGGTCGCTTAATACGTCTTCCCGCCGACTGCTGCATTGCCCGCCAATTTTTAAATGAATCAGTAATAAGTAAATAAGTTGGAATGGTCGTAATGGTGTTATCCCAATTACGTACCCGCACGGTGTTCAAGCCCAAATCAAGCACTTCACCATCAGCACCAAAGGCATCAACTTGGATCCAATCACCTATACTAACTAAACGATTAGCCGCTATCTGAATACTCGCTACTAACCCCAAAATGGTGTCTTTGAATACTAATAAGGTGACAGCTGCAATGGCGCCAAAGCCGGAAAGAATATAAGTCGGAGACTTATTGATCAGAATACTGATAACTAAAATAGCGCAAACGATAAATGTGATCAGTTTTGCGACCTGAACTAGGCCTTGAATAGGTACATCTTTAGCAAATTTTAGCTGTAAATAAATACCATGACCTAAATTTGCAAAAGCACTCAGCATCAAACCTGAGAATATCACTAACAAGATTTGCCCTGCTACTTTAGCAACAGAGAATAGCCATTCAGGTGCAACAAATACCCTTTGATAAAAACCCAAAAATAACACACAGCAAAGCAAGGCTGACAAACGGCCTGATAACTTGCTTAGCTGTGAACTCAGCGGAGTTATTCGACTCGGTGAAAAGCGTGTTATGGCATTTTGCAAGCTAGGCAACACTAAACGGCGGATCACCAAATATAACAAGCAAATACCTGTTATACCAATTACGTTGGCAACTGAGCTTGTCAGCCAAGTAGCCGTTATTGATTGCTGTAACCAAGGTTCGATCAATTGGGTTAAGTGTATTTCTGTCATAGTTGCGACACTTCCTTTGCTATCGCGTTACTACTGCTTTGTAAAGTTGAAAGTGAATCAATTAAATTATCTTTACTGTGCCATTGAGCATTTAGATATTGTTGAAATGTCACTCTATAGGCTTTATCTAATTGATAATCACCTTGAGGTACTTTTGCTAAAGGCACATACTCTAATTTAACATCAATGACTGCTAATCTGCCAAGCATAAAGCTTTGGAAAATATTTTTATTGCTACCATGATAAATGAGTGTGGCATTTATTAAACCATCGAGTTGTTCAATAAGTACTTGAAGCGCAAAAGCCGTACCTCCTGCTTTAGGTTTAAGCAGATGTTTAAATGGAGAGTTTTGCCTTTGTTGTTTATGTTCAGTAAAGCGAGTGCCTTCAGCAAAGTTAATCACTGTCGTTGGATGATGTTTAAAGCTTTTACAGCTTTTTTGTGTGCGTGCCACGTCCATACCCTTTAACTTAGGATTTTTAGCTATTTGTGCTTTGCTTGCTCGCTTCATAAAGGGCATGCCTAAAGCCCAAGCACCTGAGCCTATAAGCGGCACGTATTTTAATTCATCCTTTAAGAAAAATTTAGGTGCCGGCAAGGCTTCAATAGCAGTCAACACAATAATGTCTAACCAACTAATGTGGTTTGCTACCAGCAAGTACCAGCCCTGCGCATTGATCTGTGGCGCAATTTCTGTCGAGAACTGCACGCCGCTAAGTTTGAGCGCAAAGTAATTGCCACGACACCAGCATTTATAAAAACCATGAAGAGCATGAGATACCAGCGCTAAGGGCAGTAATAATTTCACCAACCCCATTAAAAAGATCAGCGTTCCCCACAATGCGGTATTGAGCACTAAAACAGCCGTCGCGACTGCCCCTCTAATTAATTGCATGATATTTACTAGCACACGCATCTCCAAAGCCTATTTCAGCTTTTCTAATTGAGCGTCTTTTTGCTCCCAAAGCGTATTAAGCTTTGCTTGAAACTGCACTCTAAACTGATTATCACCACCGTAGTCACCGATCAGTTTGTCGTCTACGCTTTGCGTTTCAACATGAACTTGCACACGCTTCATTTTGCCCGAGGCGAAATCCATAAAAGTTGGAATGCCATCAGGATAATGAATGGTGACATTCACGATTTGATTGATTTGCTCACCCATAGCTTGCATTACAAACGCGATACCGCCAGCTTTAGGCTTAAGTAAGTGCTTAAACGGACTTTTCTGAAGAGTATGTTTGTCTGGTGTAAAACGCGTGCCTTCAACGAAGTTCACTATGCTCACTGGCATAGTTTTAAATTTTTCACAGGCTTTGCGCGTAGTCTCTATGTCTTTGCCTTTAAGCTTGGGATTCTTCTTTAGCTGACTTTTACTGCTGCGCTTCATAAACGGAAAATCCAGCGCCCACCAAGCTAAACCTAAGAAAGGCACATAGAGGAGTTCTTTTTTTAAAAAGAAGTTTAAAAAAGGAATTCGGTTATGCAGCACACGTTGCAATACTAAAATATCTACCCAACTTTGGTGATTCGCAATAACTAAGTACCAATCTTTGCGCTGTAAGGCATCTAGCCCGGTTAATTCAATCTTGTATGGTGAAAAAATATTTTGAATTAAGCTGTTGGTCGCCACCCAATTACTGGCACAGCTTTTAGCTAATACACCAAATAAAGTTTGTAGTGGCTTGAAAGGAACGAGTTTTATCAACCCGAAGATGAAGATAGGAACAAACCAAAATAATGTGTTTAAACAATAAAAAATAAGACTAAAGATACTGCGAAAAAACGACATGAATGACTTCCTTTACCACAACATAAGTACGGCGATACACCTTATATCGCCATATAGCGTATGAATAATACCGTTTTTTACGCAAACACAAAAGTGGAGGCTAAAACTCGCACTAGTCTTCGAAGTAGGTATAACCTTCTAGACCCGCTTGTAGCTCAGCTAAATATTGCTGTTTTTGCGACTCAGGAATGGTTAATGCAGACACTAATTGCTGGAAGTTATCTGCAAGCGAACTCGGCTCATAATGCACAAACTTCAATACATCAGTGACGCTATCACCCTTAATGGCATTGGTTAACTGATAACCGCTTTCAGTCATTTCAACATGTACTGAGTCGGTATCACCAAATAAATTATGTAAGTCACCTAAGATCTCTTGATATGCGCCGACCATAAACATCGCAATATGATATTGGTCGCCGGTATTGTATTGCGGAATTGGCAAACTCGCCTCGATGCCGGTCCCTTCAACATATTCTCTGATCTGACCGTCAGAATCACAGGTAATATCTTGAATGATCGCACGTTGAGTCAATGGTGTATGTAAGTTCTCAATTGGCATCACAGGGAATAACTGCTGAATACCCCACACATCCGGCAGTGATTGAAATAAAGAGAAGTTAACAAATAACTTATCGGCCAGCTTTTCATTTAAGTCATCTAGCACTTCTCGGTGTGCACGCGATTTGCTGTCTAGCGCACTTCGCACTTTATGCAGAATCGTAAAGTAGAGCTGCTCAATTTGTGCCCACTGCAGCATGCTTACTAAGCCATGCACATACTGACCATGCGCTTCGCTGAATAAATGCATCGCATCGTGGTAGCTTTCAAGTGCCATGCGCGGCGACACTTGCTGATATACGCCATATAGCTCTTGTAAAATAGTGTGTGCGTCGGTATCAGGTTGACTTACTTCGACCTGATTAGGGGCTGTTTCAACATCAATCACATCAGTGATCAACACCGCGTGATGCGCAGTGAGTGCGCGGCCCGACTCTGTGATAATTGCAGGTTGAGTTAAACTATGCTGCTCACATACATCCGCAAACGCAGACACCACGTTTTTCGCATACTCTTCAACCGTGTAGTTCATCGAGCAAGCACTACGTGAGCCAGAGCCCTCATAATCAACACCTAAACCACCGCCTACATCAACAGTGCAAAGTGGCACGCCTATTTTAGAGAGCTCTGCAAAGTGACGGGCACATTCAATCAGCGCACGTTGAATATCACGGATATTGGCGATTTGCGAGCCGATGTGAAAGTGCACCAACTGCATTAAATGCAGCTTGCCCGCAGCTTTTAGCATCTCAACCGCTTCAAGCACTTGACCTGCAGTAAGACCGAATTTGCCTTTCTCACCACCGGTATTTTGCCACTTACCTTTACCCACCGAGTTGAGGCGAATGCGAATACCAATCGCAGGCTCAATGCCTAAGTCTTCGATTTCTTTCAATAGAGTGGTTAGTTCAGAAAGCTTTTCGACTACGATATTTACGTGATGGCCCAGCGCTTGACCAATACATGCCAAACGCAAGAACTCACTGTCTTTATAGCCGTTACACACGATTTTAATCGGTTGCTTTGCCAAGCCTAAAATAGCCATCAGCTCTGGCTTAGAACCAGCCTCCAAGCCCACTTTACCACTTGGATGAGCAAGCAGCTTACTTACGACTGAGCACTGCTGATTTACTTTTATTGGATAAACGCACGTGTAGTCGCCCTGATACCCTTTATGCTCGCACGCTTTTGCAAACGCATTGGTCATAGTATCGACTCTGTCTTGCAGAATATCGGTGAAACGAACCAGCACAGGTAAAGTTAAACCTTGTGCTTTAAATTCTTCAGTTAACTTTGTGAAAGAGATCGGTGCCTTACTTTGGCATTTATCAGGAAACGCAACCAGCTCACCTTGCTTGTTGATATCAAAGTAACCATCGCTCCAATGGGCTACGTTATATGTTGCTCGCGCGGTATCTAAACCCCAAGTCATCTCGACCTCTTAAACAAACTAGCAAAACATGCATTTTAATATGCAGTTTAAGCATTTGCGACTGTATTTTTACTCATTTTGCTCAGTTACAGCTAAGCTATAAATTAACAATCTATTTTTTACGCTACCACGTATTACAATTAAATGATTTTAATTGTAGCTCTGTGTAAAACAGCACAGGTTTAAGTGGAAAGCACCGGGGAATATTGAAGTATAAAAAACTGCCCCAACATCCATTAAATAATGATTGAGCATAAACTCAGGCGCTGGCAAAATGCGCCGTTAACAATTTACAGTGTGATTTAATTCTTATGTCGAATTTAGAAGCAAACCGTTGGTTTACCGAGATCAGTGATCGCGATGGCAGTGCGTTCTCTTTACGCATCAATAAAAAGCTTGATGAAATTCAGTCTCCTTTCCAAAAAGTTGAGATGTTTGAAACAACTGACTTTGGCAACCTGATGATTATCGATGGTTGTACTATGGTAAGTACTCGTGAAAACTTCTTTTATCACGAGATGATGAGCCACCCTGCTCTATTCTCACACCCTGCACCTAAAAATGTCGTGATCATTGGTGGTGGTGACTGCGGTACATTACGTGAAGTACTAAAACACCCTAGTGTTGAAACAGTAAAGCAAATCGACATAGACGAAGTAGTGACACAAATGTCATTAAAATACTTCCCTGAATTATGTGAGTCAAACAACGACCCGCGTGCAACTGTGATGTTTGATGATGGCATCAAGTACATGCGCGAAGCAACGCCAGAATCAATTGATGTGATCATTGTTGATGGCACAGATCCAGTAGGTCCAGGTGAAGGTTTATTTAACCACGCTTTCTATACAAGCTGTCTAAATGCACTACGCCCAGGCGGTATCATGATCCAACAAAGTGAATCTCCACTGATGCATATGCCACTGCTTTTAGAAATGCGCGATGCAATGAAAGATGTGGGTTTTGCAGACTTACAAACCCTGCCTTTCCCACAGCCAATCTATCCAAGCGGTTTATGGTCGGCAACTATGGCTCGTAAAGTTGAACAGTTCGCTGGTTTCCGTGAGCAAGATGTAGAAACTGCAACTTTCGATACTGAATATTACAATGTCGGTATTCACAAAGGCGCATTAGCAACGCCTAACTTTATGAAGCGTGCGTTCGAAAAGTAATAGCCAGCATTGCAGCAATAAAAAAGCCCGATTAACTCGGGCCTTTTTATGTGTTTTACTAATTCGAAATTAAAGCACTAAGTGCTCATCAAGAAACGCTAATACACGCTTGTAGTAATCGGCTCTATGCTCCGGCTTATAAAAACCATGTCCTTCATTTTCTAATAACATGTATTCATAAGGATGCTTCGCTTTCTTTAAAGCATCAACCAAAGATTCAGCTTGTTCAATCGGTGCTCGCTCGTCATCACCACCATGTACAATAAGCACTGGCGCTTTTAATTTGTCGATATTATAAGAAGGCGAATAAGCTTTAAGCTTTGCTTCATCTGTACCCAATACTTGTGTTAAGTACCTTTGACCGGAGTTGCGCTCTGCTACATCACCTTCTTCAAACATCAATGGCAGATCATAAACACCTACGACACCAATCGCGCACTTAAACATATCTGGCTCAATAATCGAACTTTGTAGTGCTGAGTAGCCACCAAAACTGGCGCCCATGATGCACATATTTTTAGGATCTGCGTAGCCTTGTTCAATCACATACTTAGTCGCATCTATGATGTCATGCTGAATTGCTGACCCCCACTTTTGGTGACCTGCATGTTCAAATGCACGACCATACCCACCTGAGCCCCTAAAGTTCACTTTTAAGACTGCAATACCGCGATTAGCAAGCAATTGTGCATCTGGGTCAAACCCCCACCAATCTCTAGGACCATGTGGACCACCGTGAGGCATGACGACTAATGGCAAGTTTTTAGCTTCTTTATTGAAAGGCAAAGTAAGATAACCATGAATTTCAAGGCCGTCTCTCGCTTTAAATGAAACAGGCTTAGTTTCTGCCATCAAGCTGTAGTCGATACCTTCCATTGTATTAAACAAGAATTGTAATTGGCCTTTATCTGCATGATAAAGGTAGTAAGAACCAGGGTTAATATCACTATGCGCAAAAACAACAGATATCTTCTCATCAACAGTTGTGCTAACCAATTGAATCTGATTACCCGGTAAAGACTTTATTAAACTTTTTAAACGCTTGCTCATTTTTGCTGTATTATCAACAAAGGCGTAAGTTGGATAGCCTGGCTCAAGCTCAACGGCAAATAGCTCATGGTTGATATTATCAACCCACAACTGCTTTGGTGAAACTACTTTATCTTGTAAGATTTTCTTCACTTTTCCAGATTCAAAATCTAACTCAAAGATACCCTCTGCTTCACCAGACTCTGATGCCGTGATATAGACTTTCTTACCTGTGCCATCAAATGCATGAAGATTAATATCCGTTAGGTTTGCATTAAGCTCAAACTCTCTCCATTCTTCATTGTTTTTATTTCTGATATGAATGGTTTGATGAATATAGTTATCTGTCGATAATGAAACCCGAACTTGGCCTTGATTATCAGTTAAGAAAGCAGCCATTCTTGAAGGTGAGCGCGTAATCCTCTTACGAACGCCAGTTTCAACATTAACTTTATAAACGATAGTTGTAGGTTCTTTGCTTGCACTCCATGGAATAGTATAAACCAACATATGTTTATCATCATCGATAAGTGGATCTAGTACATATGAGGTGCCATAGACTGGAGTTGCTTTTCTCAAACGTGAACCTGTTTGCATCTCACCTTGGTAACCAATTAAATACCTTCCTCCTGAGCCATCGGCATCTATTCCAAATAGCTCACCCATATACACTGGGTGATCTGTCCACCCCTTTACATATAGCTTTCGCATCACTAAACGTTCTGCATTAACCCAATGATAGGAACCGACTTCAGAATTGCCCGAGAACCTTACAATATTTTCAATTTTATTTTCTTTAAGGTTTAAAACAATTAAGTTGTTGCGACCCTCTACCTCAGAGGTGAAACTAAGATATTTTCCTGTTGGGGAGATTTGCACTCGCGAATATTGTTCACCAGCGCTAAATGCTTCTATTGGTATCTGCTTTGCTGCTATTGCCTGTCCAAATGACATCAATAATATCAATGTCCCATACATTATTATTTTCATTTGATATTTGTTCCTTTTTAAAAATATCATTCTAACACTAAAGCTTTTGTCTTTAAATTGTAAACAAACATGTCATTATTAATTTCATTTTTTTCGCAGTGAACTATTCCACTTATTCTTAACCATCAGCAAACTTCATACAGGCTGAATGTGAAAGTGAGTGATTAAGCTCAAATTTAGTGGTGTTAGAAAAGATTAAATAGCTGTGTATTGCTAGATTTTGGACTAACTAGCTCCTAAGGCAAGTACTCTATGCTGAGCGACAACAAAGTCATCATTTAAAAGGCCCTAGTAGAAATATAGGGCCTTCATTTTCAGGTGGATAATTAAGATTGCGCCAATATATCGTTTATATATTGATTTACTTGCTCTTCTAACACAAACAGAGGTACTGAACCGTGGCGTAAAATCTGGTGGTGGAACTCACGAATATCAAACTTATCACCTAAACGTGTTTCAGCTTCTTTGCGCAGACGCTTAATCGTCAACTCACCAATTTTGTACGACAATGCCTGTCCTGGCCATGAAATATAGCGATCAGTCTCGGTTTTTACGTTATGTAACGATAAAGCCGTATTATCTTGCATAAACTTCATTGCTCTATCTCGGCTCCAACCAAACATGTGCATACCGGTATCAACCACTAAGCGCGCTGCACGCCACATTTCGTAAGTTAAACGACCAAAGTTGCTGTATGGGTCTTGGTAAAAGCCCGCTTCTAGACCTAAATATTCAGAATATAAGCCCCAACCCTCACCAAATGCTGAAATATAGGCATTACGGCGGTAACTTGGTAAGTAGTCTAGCTCTGCGTTTAAAGCGATTTGTAAGTGATGGCCTGGTACTGCTTCATGCAGTGTTAACGCTTCTAAAACATATAGTGGGCGCTTATCAAGTGCATAAGTATTTACCCAATAAAAGCCTGCTTCATCGTCTTTACGTGCACCTGAATAACGGCCCGTTGTGTATTTAGGCGCAATGCTCGCTGGTACTGGGGCAACACCGTATGGACGACGTGGCAATGTGTGGAACAACTTAGGCAGTTGTGCATCCATTTTTTTAGCAATGAAAGAGGCTTCTTTTAACAGCTGCTCTGGCGTTGTGGCGTAAAATTGCGGATCGGTACGTAAGAAGTGCACAAACTCAGCGAAGCTACCTTCAAAGCCTACTTGCTTGATAATTTGCTCCATTTCCGCACGGATTCTGGCGACCTCTTGCAAACCTAGCTCATGGATTGCCTCTGGGGTCATATCCGTAGTGGTGTAATGCTTAGCGCGATTAGCATAGAAGGCTTTGCCATTCGGTGTACTGCTAATACCAATCTCTTCACGCGCTGCTAAACGATACTCCGCTGTGAAGAATGTGAAGTAGTTCTGGTACGCAGGAATAACCGACTCTGACAAGACTTGTTTCGCCTGTGCCTGCAAAGCCTGCCATTCAGCATTATTTAATTTCGCAGTATTTGCTTTAAATGGTGCAAAAAACTCAGATTCTTCGATATTTTCTGGAATATAAGCAGAAATCGACTCTTCATAGCCAACAAGCACGGCCTGTGGCTGAGTTAAGCCCACTTTTATCCCTTCTTTCATCCAAGCAATATTTTGCTGAAAAAATCGAGGGACTTGTGAAAGACGTTTTAGATATAAATCAAAGCCAGCCTTCTTACTGAAGTCATGCCCTCGAACCATAAATGAGAGACTTGAATGAAAGCCATACTCAGAAGTCAACGGTATGTAATGTGCGTTAAATTGGTATTCGTCGACCTTATTCTGCACCTGTGCACGAATAATGGTGTGGTTAATTTGGTTTTCACTACTTAATCGCGACACATCAATGCGGTCTAACTGCGCTAAAAAGTTGACTCGTTGTTTATTTTGCTCTGCCAACGCGGTCGCTGATAAGTTTGGCAATAAATACTCCGCATTTAAATCTTGGCGAGAATAAGGGCTAATTTCGCCGCGATAAGTTTCTATTTGCTGAGTTAGTCGCGTGAACTGAGTGTCTAAAGACTGACTAGTAAGTTGGCAGCCCGATAGTGCTAAAGTGACCGAAAGGACACAGGCACTTAACAAGCGAGTTGGTCGAACATTTTTCACTTTTTTATCCTGTAACTGATTTATCACTACCTTATAGGCTCTAAAAGCACTGATGCAATAAATTGCGACCAGCTTAAACAAACAGCAAGCTCGGTCCTCTCTTTGCTCCCAAGTTGGAAACTCATACTTTTTGCTCGCATTTCAATCAAAAAATCCCTCTTATCTTTATATTTGCTGCTTTGACGCATTTTTTCCTTTGCAAAAAACCAGAAAAAAAGTAGTCTGGGACAGTTGTGATGGATCACAGTGTTTCATAGGGAGGTTGCTAATATTTTGTTTGATTTAGTATGCGGTAGTAACATCATGTTTCATGATCCAATGGTAGTAGCTCAAGAGAAAATGACTAAGGTCTGCGTGTTCTTAGAGCAGCATCATTTACCTCCAACTCCGCTCAATTACCAAGTCGCTTACACTTACATTAGCAAGTCTCATAACGAACTCAATCAAACCTTAGACTATGCCATCAGGCAGGGTCACAACATTGATAGCATCTTTATCGAACAGCTATACTTTGAACATCTGAACCGCAACCATGACATTGAAGCAAACATGCTGAAAAACGTCGATAGTGTGGTAACAAACCTTGCTAATTCAGCACAACAATCTCAGCGTAGTATTACCAATTTTGCAGAGCAAGTAAGCGTTTGCGTCAACAGTTTAGATGAACATAATATCGCAAAGACCAAACATGCATTGAGTCAGTTGGCCAAGCATACTGATGTTATTCTTCAGCAGCATAAAAAGTTCAAAGAAATACTTCAGAAAACCCGCTTAATGCATCGTGAAGCTAGACAGCAACTCACTAAGCTTCGAAAAGAACAACTGATTGATGTGCAAACGGGTTTGTATAAACGTCATTACTTAAATCAACAAGCGCAACTGTGGATCACACAAGATAAACCTCTGTGTGCTATCTCCATTCAGATCAATAACCTGCATGAGTTTTCTGAAGACTTTGGTGACCTAGTTAGTGAAGTCGTGTTAAACCGTGTGGCGAAAAAGATCCAAAAGTATGTGTTTGAAAGTGGTTTACCAGGTCGCACTGCAAAAGATGAGTTCGTAGTGTTGATGTCGGACATTGAACCGGAAACCGCGAATATCATCGCTGAAAAGATCCGCGTCGGTGTAGAAAAGCTTAAGTTTGTCAGCTCAAAAAGTGACAAAAACCTACCAAAAGTAGACTTATCTTTCGGCATTGCCAAACGCAACGACGAAGAGAACTTCAATGCCCTAGCGCGTAAGGCAACACATGCAGCACATAAGGCACATTCTCTTCAACAATCCGCCTTTATTGCCCTGTAACAAACAAAGCCTAAATTTACAGAAACAAGCGCAAATTCATCTGTTATAAATTGCACCTCTTAGCCGCAATCAAGTACACTATGGCTTGAAATTCAATGCCAAACAATTAGAGAAGCAAAGATGAAAGAGTCGCAACACAATACCACTGATTTTGGTTATAAAACCGTTGACCGCGAAGCAAAAGCCTCTATGGTTGCCGATGTATTCCATTCCGTTGCGGCCAAATATGACATCATGAACGATCTTATGTCGTTTGGTATTCACCGCCTTTGGAAACGCCAAGCCATTGCCAGTGCAGGTGTTCGTAAAGGCCATCGTGTTTTAGACCTAGCAGGCGGTACCGGTGACTTAACGGCAAAATTCAGCCAGTTGGTTGGTGACACAGGTCAAGTTATCTTAGGTGACATTAACGACTCTATGCTTAAAGTGGGCCGTGACAAACTGCGCGATTTAGGCTTAGTGAGCAACATTGAATATGTGCAAATGAATGCCGAGGCGCTGCCATTCCCTGATAACAGTGTTGATGTGATCACCATTGCATTTGGTTTACGTAACGTTACAGATAAAGACGCCGCGCTTCGCTCTATGTACCGCATTCTTAAGCCGGGTGGTCGTTTACTGGTATTAGAATTTTCTAAAACAGATAACGAAGCACTTTCAAAGCTATATGATTTCTATTCTTTCAATATTTTGCCAAACATGGGCAAATTGGTTGCCAATGACAGCGAATCTTACCGCTACCTTGCGGAATCTATTCGTATGCACCCAGATCAAGAAACACTTAAAGGCATGATGGAAAACGCGGGCTTCGAACAAGCAACGTATCAAAATATGACAGGTGGCATCGTCGCATTGCACCGAGGCTTTAAGTACTAGGATCGACTATGCTGACGACGCTTGCCTGCGCAGCCATTGAAAATGCGCTTAATCTGCTTTTAGACAAAGAGCCCAGCTTAAAACTAGCGCTTGATCAGGTTAAGCATCAAACCTTGGCCGTCGAGATTAGGGACTGGCATACGACCTATGCGCTCACTTTCACTGGTAGACAGTTTATGCTGTTCAACAACTACCAAGAGCAAGCTGAGTGTAAGATCAGTGCACACTTAGAGACCTTACCTGAGCTCAAAGATCCCAGTGTCATGACACAACTTATTCGTCAGGACAAACTGGATTTAGAAGGTGACTTGCATTTAGCACAGGCATATAGCGGCGCTTTTGCCAAGTTAGACATTGATTGGGCTGAACATCTGTCCGCTTACATCGGAGATGCCCCAGCACAACTCATCGTCGAAAAAGGCCAACAAACCAAAGCGTGTTTAAGTCACAGTGCCACAACCTTTGCCGGCACTTTCACGCAACTTATGCAAGATGAGCTGAAAGTTGCGATTCACCCATTAGAATTGCAACAGTTTAAACAACATACACGCGCTATTAAACAACATGCTGCGCAACTCGAACAACGTATTGAACAACTTTTAAATCGCTAAGGGAGCTATTTTGTCTGCATCGCGTTTGTATCATATTACAAAAACCCTTCTGCAATACGGCCTTGACGATCTCATACCGAAAGACAAATTCCCTTGGTTTGCAAAAGCCGCCAGAAATAGCTTATTTTGGCTGCAAAATCAGCATAAAGATAAACCTCTGGGGTATCGCCTTCGCCTAGCCCTACAGTCTCTTGGCCCAGTTTGGATCAAGTTTGGGCAAATGCTGTCTACACGTCGTGACTTGCTGCCTGATGATATCGCTCGCGAACTAGCCCTACTGCAAGACAAAGTAGAGCCGTTTGAAGGTCACAAGGCACAAGAACTCATTGAACAAGCGTTAGAGATTAATAGCATCGATGAACTTTTTGCTAATTTTGAGCAAACCCCGTTGGCGTCTGCGTCAATTGCCCAAGTACACACTGCAACCCTAGAACTTGAGTCAGGTACTCAGGATGTCGTCATAAAAGTCATTCGCCCTGATATCGAAAAACAAATTCATGCCGACTTATCTTTAATGGGGCAAGTTGCCAAAGTCATCGTCAAGTTTATTGGTGAATCACGCCGTCTTCGTCCCGTTGAAGTAGTGAAAGAGTATCGTAAAACTTTATTAGATGAACTCGACCTGCAACGTGAAGGGGCAAATGCCCTGCAACTAAGACGCAACTTCTTAGACTCTGACGCACTATATATTCCTGAGGTATTCAGCGATTACTCACGCAAAAATGTACTGGTAATGGAACGCATATACGGCATTCCTGTATCAGATATTGACGCCCTTGAAGCTCAAAATACCAATTTAAAGTTACTCGCTGAACGTGGCGTTGAAGTCTTTTTCACCCAAGTATTCAGAGACAGTTTTTTCCATGCCGATATGCACCCTGGTAATATCTTTGTCTCTCGTGAATATCCTGAAAACCCAAAATATATTGGCATCGACTGCGGCATCGTCGGCACCCTAAATAAAGAAGATAAGCGCTATTTAGCAGAAAACTTTATTGCCTTCTTTAACCGCGACTATCGCCAAGTTGCGCAGTTACATGTTGATTCGGGCTGGGTGCCCGCCGATACTTGCGTTGAGGAGTTTGAGTTTGCCATTCGTACGGTGTGCGAGCCCATTTTCAATAAACCGCTTGCTGAGATTTCATTTGGCCATGTGTTGGTTAATCTGTTTAACACGGCACGCCGTTTTAACATGGAAGTACAGCCCCAATTGGTATTGTTACAAAAAACCTTATTGTATGTTGAAGGGTTAGGTCGACAACTCTATCCACAGCTCGATCTTTGGCAAACGGCGAAACCTTTCTTAGAAAATTGGGTCAAAGAACAAGTGGGCCCTGTCTCAGTATTGAAACAAATGTATGCTAACTTGCCATTTTGGGCAGAAAAGATGCCTGAACTACCAGATTTAATCTATCAAAATCTGAAACAAAAGAAGCAGCATACCGTGCAGCCTGTAGTAAACTCTCAAAAGCCTATTTTATTGGGAATGCTGGCTTCTAGCTTGTTAATTGTGTCTGGTCTCAGCTTTTTAGCAACACAGACAACCTTGAGCACCATTACCTTAATTGCATCAATCGGCGCGTTTCTGGCGGCGTGGCGTAAAACAGGGTGATATTTTGCTCACTGAGCGTATAATCAACTTTTATTTAATCTTTCATACGGAGTCATTATGGGTGTAGGTGGAATTAGTATTTGGCAACTTCTGATTGTTTTAGCGATCATTGTGCTTTTGTTTGGTACTAAAAAACTACGCGGCATTGGTGGCGATTTAGGTAATGCAGTAAAAGGCTTTAAAAAAGCCGTTTCTGATGAAGACCAAAACAGCAAACCTGAGCAACTTAAAGACAACAGCCAACAGCAAACCCAAGCAGCTGAAGAAAAGCAAAAAGATAAGGTTTAACCCTTATGGGTATGTGGGAATTAGTGGTCGTCTTAATCGTCGGCCTCGTTGTGTTGGGCCCTGAACGCCTGCCCGTCGCAATTAGAACTGTCAGCCGCTGGATTAAAACCATTAAATCAGTGGCTAACTCTGTTAAAGCTGAAGTCAATGAAGAGCTGCGAATTCATGAGTTGCACAATAACCTTAAAAAGGCTGAGCAACAAAATATGGAAGATTTAGCACCAGCACTAAAAGAGTCAGTTGAAGAGCTTAAAAAGGCCGCAGAGTCAGTGCAACACAGCTATAAACAACCCGTTCAACACACCCCCGTTGAACAGAAAAACGATAATCAGAAATAACGAGCACCCACTATGTCCGAATCGCTTCAAAGCGGGTTTATTGGCCATTTAATTGAGTTGCGTAATCGCTTAATGAAAGCGTTACTCAGTATTTTATTGATATTTATTGCCTTAGTTTACTTTGCTAACGACATATATGCTTTTGTCGCTGATCCGCTTGTACAGAGCCTGCCTGAAAACAGCACCATGATTGCAACTGATGTGACAGCCCCTTTCTTCGCGCCGTTTAAGTTAACCTTGTTTATATCCTTGTTTGCTGCCATCCCTTTCATTTTGCATCAGGTGTGGAGTTTTATCGCCCCCGGTCTTTACCAACATGAAAAGCGCATGCTGATCCCCATTTTGGTGTCGAGTATTGTGCTGTTTTACTCAGGTATTGCTTTTTGTTATTTCGTTGTCATGCCAATCATCCTGGGGTTCTTTACAAGTGTCGGCCCTGAGATGATGACGCTTTCTCCTGATATCAGTAGCTACTTAAGCTTTATCTTAAAGTTATTTTTTGCCTTTGGTGTCGCATTTGAGATCCCTGTAGCTATCATGTTGTTATGCTGGAGTGGTGCAACAACAACACAAAGCTTGCGAGAAAAGCGTCCTTATATTGCTGTCGGTGCTTTTGTTGTTGCGATGTTTTTAACACCGCCAGATGTTCTATCGCAAACTTTACTCGCATTACCTATGCTATTGTTATTTGAGTTAGGTCTTATATTAGCGGCTTTTTATACAAAAAAAACAACTGAACAACAGGAAGAAGAGCTATGAAAAAAATACTAATGACAACGATTTTGTTACTCTCTGCGTCTGGTTATGCCTCTCAGATTAATGTGCAAGCCCTAGAGGCGTGCAGCCTAGTAGAAAACGATTTAAAGCGCTTAATGTGTTATGACAAAGTCATCGCCGGCAAGAAAATTTCTCAGCCAGTAACGAAAGCCAAAGAGAATACTCCAGCCAAAGCACCAAAAGTGGTTGAAAAACCGCAGGACAAAGCCAATGAATTTGGGCTAGAGAAAAGCAAACAAGCCGCGGCTAAAAAGCTAGATGAGATCCGCTCTACGGTTGTAAAAATAACAAAGAACCCGAGAGGACAACGTACTTTCACTTTGAGCAATGACCAAATATGGAAGCAAAAGGGTTCAGACCGATTTACGGCTAAAGAGGGCGATGAAGTCATTATCATCCGCGGTGTTTTTGATTCTTTCAGAATGAAAAAAGCAAATACCAACCGCCTCATACAAGTTAAACGTATTCAGTAATGCATAATCGTTTCATCGATGCAGGTATCAATTTAACCAGCAGTCAGTTCGATAAAGACAGAGCCCAGATGCTTGTACGTGCTGGTGAGGCCGGCATAGACAATATGTTGTTAATTGGTTGCTGTCTTCAATCTAGTCATGAAAGCTTGTCGCTTGCCAAACAGCATGGTTTTGTGAGTACGGCGGGGATCCACCCTCATGATGCGAAAGATGCACCCGCAGATTTTGTGGCGAAGATCCGCGCCTTGGCCGAACATCATGAAGTGGTTGCAATTGGAGAGTGCGGTCTTGATTTTAATCGTGACTTTTCTCCTCGCGATAGCCAAAATGCAGTTTTAGAGCAACATCTACTGCTCGCTCAGCACCTTGATATGCCTGTATATCTTCATGAAAGAGATGCCTTTGATAGTATGCGTGCGCAGTTAGAGCGCACTTCCGTCAAGGGCGTGCTACATTGCTTTACCGGAGAACAAAACGCGCTAGAGTACTATTTAGACTACGGTTTAATGATTGGTATTACTGGTTGGTTATGTGATGAGCGCCGTGGCGAACAATTGCAAAAACTATTGCCTTTAATCCCAGATGACAGACTTTTACTCGAGACCGATGCGCCTTACCTGCTACCTCGTAGCTTAAAGCCTAAGCCAAAATCCCGCCGTAACGAACCTGCTTTTTTGCAAGAAATAGCGAAGGTGGCAGCTGAACTTAGAGGGCAATCAATCGAGCATATTTCAGAGGTCACACGCAATAACTTTCAACGTTTATTTTTGTCTGATAGGGACAAGTAATATGCGTATCTTGCTATCATTTTTATTATTCTTCAGCTCATTTTTTAGCACGGCATTAGAAGTTGGCAACGACTTCCGTTATCAAAAGCAACTGCCATACGCTTATACATTAGATGACAGTAATAACCTCAAACAACTTATTGAGAAAAACGTTAACTGGACAGATGAAGCAACAGAGGCTCTTAACTTAGGCAAAGTCACAAAACCGCTATGGCTTAAAGTCTCTCTCAAGAATATCTCTGATAATGATATCGACTTGTTATTAAGTGTCGATAATATCTTGCTCGATAAAGTCACCGCCTATATTGCCACACAAGACAACTCGATTATCACTCTCGCCTTAGGCGATGCACAACCGCTTGTAAAAAGGCCAATAAAACACGAGGCGCAGCTAGTACCAGTCAAACTAATCGCACAACAGCATGTTATTTTGTACCTAAACATAGAACACTCAGGTGCTATCAATGTACCTTTAAGCCTGTGGCACCCCATTGAATATATAAAGTACAAAAGCAAATTCAATCTAATTTACGGTATTTTTGCCGGCTTTATTATCGCCCTAGCACTAATGCATTTGGCGCTGTTCTCATTTACCAAAAAAGCTTACTTTTTTTACGCAACTGCATTTGTGAGTTTACTTTGGCTACTCAATATTCACCTCTACGGCTTTAGCTATCGCTATCTGTATGGCAACTGGCTGTGGCTGCAACAATACGCACAACCCTTACTGATCCTGCTGTCGAGTAGCGCATTAATTCCTTTATTAAAACCCTACATCAAGGTGCCAAACTTTGAAGCATTGCTTTCGTCACCTAAGCGATATGCGTATATTGTGATTGCAATACTCACACTTGCTCTGGGTCTATTGCCAATTGATGTTGCTTTGGCATCAAGTTATATCCTTAGCTTTGTTGTGATTACAGCGCTTATGCTGGTATTTATCAGTCAATGGGTGGTTTACAAACAGCATACACCTTGTTTTATTAGCATGTTTGCTTTCATGCTATTTGCACTAGCGCATCAAGTCAGTTTTGAATTAGGCTTTCTTTCAGGGCCCCAATTGAGTACCCCTGTCAGCTATTTTTGCTACTTCATTGTGAGCTTAATTCTTAGTTTTGCCCTGGTAAGACAGTTTATTTCTGAACGAGACCTTGAGGTCGAAGCCCAACAAGCTAAATTGGCCCATAGCCAAGCCCAAGATGTTCTGCTTAATGAGAAACTTAAACTACAAGAACAAACACAAGCTGACTTAGAAGCACTCGTTGATGAACGCACGTTCGAATTACAGGTCACTTTGCGAGAGCTTGAAGATAAGAACCGTGAGCTTGAACAGATCAACATCGAAGACCCTCTCACTAAAATTAAAAATCGTCGTTATTTCGATAAACGCCTACAAATGGAAGTAAGGCGCTCAAGGCGCGAACAAAGTACATTAAGCGTAGTGATGTTAGACATAGATCACTTCAAGAATATTAACGATACCTATGGCCACTTAAGTGGCGATAAAGCCATTTGCGCCGTTGCAGATATCATCAAATCACGCTTACAACGCCCTTCAGATGGAGTCTTTCGTTATGGTGGTGAAGAATTTGTCATGTTACTACCGAACACTGAGCTTGTAGGTGCACAACAAATTGCCGAGCAGATCCGCAGTACCGTTGACGAATTCCAATTAAAACTCGATAAAGCAATCGTCAATCTGACGCTCAGCGCTGGCGTTTATAGTGCCGTTGCTATCGACCCTAAATCACCACATCTTTATACCGACTTTGCTGACAAAGCCCTCTATGAAGCTAAAAAGCAAGGCCGTAACCAAGTTAGAATCTATCAGCCTTAGGAGAATAAAATGGCTCAATCAGGATTAGATTTATTTCCTTATACTCGTATGCGCCGCATGCGTCGTGATGACTTCTCTCGTCGCCTGATGAGTGAAAATCAGTTAACCGTGAATGACCTGATTTATCCAGTTTTTGTACTTGAAGGGAAAAACCGCCGTGAGGCCATTGAATCTATGCCTGGCATTGAAAGGTTATCTATCGACTTGCTCGTAGAAGAAGCAAAAGAGTTGGTAGAGCTAGGTGTGCCTGCAATTGCTATCTTCCCAGTAACACCTGCTGATAAGAAATCACTTCATGCGGAAGAAGCCTATAACCCTGAAGGATTAGCACAGCGAACAGTACGCGCCTTAAAAGCGGAGTGCCCAAGCCTTGGCGTGATCACCGATGTGGCACTTGACCCATTCACGACACATGGTCAAGACGGTATCATTGATGAAACGGGCTATGTGATGAACGACATCACCACAGAGATTTTAGTAAAACAAGCACTGTCACATGCTGAAGCGGGTGCCGATGTGGTTGCACCTTCAGATATGATGGATGGCCGCATCGGTGCCATTCGTGAAGCGCTTGAAGCTGAAGGTCACATCCATACACGCATCATGGCGTATTCAGCAAAGTACGCGTCAAGCTACTATGGTCCGTTCCGTGATGCAGTCGGCTCTGCAGGTAACTTAAAAGGCGCTGATAAAAAGAACTACCAAATGGATCCAGCTAATTCAGACGAAGCCATTCGTGAAGTTGCACTAGACCTGCAAGAAGGTGCCGACATGGTGATGGTTAAACCAGGCATGCCTTACTTAGATGTGGTACGTCGCGTAAAAGACGAGTTTGGTGTACCAACTTTCGCTTATCAGGTAAGTGGTGAATACGCCATGCATAAAGCTGCGATTGATAACGGCTGGCTTGCTGAAAAGCCATGCATTATGGAATCGTTGCTGGCCTTTAAGCGTGCCGGTGCTGATGGCATTCTGACTTACTTCGCTAAGCAAGCAGCCATCTGGCTAAAAGAGCAATAAAAACCACAATTAATAAAGAGTGAAAGCATAGAGTTTTCGCTCTTTATTTACCTCAAAGATTAACATTCTGTCATTTTTATGTAACATACCCCGCGTAGGCTAATGTCCCCATTTAGCTAATAATCAAAATATACACGGGAACAAAATGATTAAAACAAGCTTAAAACCCCTTGCTCTATTAGTGGCTGCCGCAACAGCTCCTGCGCAAGCAAATCTTATTATCTCTGAATATGTAGAAGGCAGTTCAAGCAATAAAGCTGTAGAGTTATACAACACTTCTGGTGCTGAACTCTCACTAGATGGCTACAGCATCTCTCTTTATTCAAATGGTAACGGTGATCTAGCTTCACCTAATAACACCTTAGCTTTAACCGGCACACTCGCGGCAAACGCAACCTACGTTATTGTAAATAGCAGAGCAGTTGATGAATTAAAAGCAAAAGCCAATACAGAATCAACCATCACTTTTTTCAACGGTGATGATGCATTAGTACTTACTAAAGACGGTACAATTGTTGATAGCTTTGGTCAGTTGGGTGTTGATCCTGGTTCAGCATGGGATGAGGGCGGTGTAACAACAGCCAACAAAACCCTGCGCCGTAAAGCAAGCATCACTTCAGGCCGCACTGATGCAACATCTGCTTTCAACCCAAGTGAACAGTGGGAGCAATTCGACCAAAATGATTTCTCTGGTATAGGTGCCCATGGTGCTACAGATGGTGGTGACGGTGGTGATACGCCAGAGCCAATTAAGCCGCTAGTATGTAACGACGCATACACTACGATTAATGCGATCCAAGGCAATGCTGACGAAAGCCCACTTAAAGACCAGGTGGTTATTATTGAAGCGGTCGTAACAGCTGACCTACAAACTGACGACCAACTAAAAGGCTTCTTTGTTCAGTCATTAGCAAAAGATGTTGATACAGACGTAAAGACCTCTGAAGGTATTTTTGTTTACTACTCAGAGTTAGATGTAAAAGTTGGTGACATTGTGCGCTTAGAAGGTACTGTGCAAGAGTATTACAGTGCGACACAGATTGGCAATGTCACTCGTGCAGAAAACTGTGGTACAGCTGATATCTCAGCAGCAGCACTTACTCTGCCTGTAGCCGCTTTAGATGATTTAGAAGCCTTTGAAGGCATGCTAGTTAGCATTGACCAACAGCTGTACGTAAATAACACATACGGTTTAGGCCGCTATGGTGAAGTTGCGCTTGGTACAGAGCGTCTTTATCAAGGTACGCAAGTTGCTCTTCCTGGTGATGCAGCTAATGCAGTAGAAGCACAAAATAAGTTAAAAGAAATTCTTCTAGATGATGGCTCTACAAAGCAAAACCTTGATCCTAAATACCCTCAAAATGGTTTAAGTGCTTACAACAGCTTACGTTTAGGCGACACTGTAAATAGCGTAACCGGTGTTGTTGGCTACAGCTTCAATAAGTATCGTATTCATCCAACCGTTGCTCTTGAGTTTGTAAACAGTAATGAGCGTACTGAAGCTCCTGAGTTAAAAGGTGAGGGTGATTTACGTATCGCCAGCTTTAACGTATTAAACTACTTCAATGGTGATGGTGAAGGCGCTGGCTTCCCTACCCCTCGTGGTGCAGATAACGAAGAAGAATTACAGCGCCAACAAGCTAAACTTGTTTCTGCTATCACAGCATTAAACGCTGATGTTATCGGTTTAATGGAAGTCGAGAACGATGGTTTTGGTGAGCTGAGTGCAATTGATGATCTGGTTGCAGCAATTAATGCAGAATCAGACAGCGACTATGCGTTCGTTAACTTCAATGCAGAAAAGATTGGTACTGACGACATCACAACAGCGATCATTTATCGTAAAGATGTTGTTGAAGAGGCTGGCACGGCAAGCTTTACCACAGAAGCACCATTTGATTATAGCAACCGTCCACCAATTGCACAGAGCTTCAGAAAACTGGATACGAATGAAGAGTTCACAGTTGCAGTCGCTCACTTGAAATCTAAAGGTAGCTGCCGTAGCGCTGAAGGCGATAATGCTGACTTAGGCGATGGTCAAGGCTGTTGGAACGCAATCCGTACTGAAGGCGCGAATAAGTTCGCTGACTGGCTAATGACTTACCCAACAGGCAACGAAGATGCAGATATCATTCTTGTTGGTGACATGAATGCGTATGCGATGGAAGATCCTATTAAAGCATTTGCAGACAAAGGCCTAGTAAATGTAATGAACCACGTTGACGGCGATAACTTCGGATACTCTTATACTTTCTCTGGCCGCCTAGGTAGCCTAGACCATGCTGTAGCATCTGCTAGCCTTCTGAAGAAAGTAACAGACGCAACTGATTGGCACATTAATGCGGATGAGCCTGCGGTATTTGACTATAACACTGAGTATAAGTCTGACACTCAGCTAGCAAGTTACTATGCTGATCATGCATACCGCTCGTCAGATCATGACCCGGTTGTTATCGAAATCAAGACTGTTGATGCTCGCCCTGTCATTACTACAGGTCAAACCTTCCAAATCGAAGAAAATGCTGAAATGGATAAGGAAATTGGCACATTAGTATTTACTGATGCCGATGCTGACCTATCACCAGTTACTAAGTTTATGATTGAAGGTACTGAGCTTGTAAAGATCAACGAGCAAGGTAAGTTAATGGTTGCAGGTGAACTAGATTACGAAGCGAATAGCGTAATCACATTCACAGTACAAGCAGAAGACTCAGCGGGTAATGTATCTGACAAGGTTGAGGTGACGCTGAACATCCTTGATATTGATGATACCAGCCCAGTCATTGCAGCTAATCAAACTTTCCAAATCGAAGAAAACGCCGAGATGGACTCAGAGATTGGTATGTTAGAGTTCAGTGATAACACTGCGGTAACTAAGCTGATGATTGAAGGCACTGAGCTTGTGAAGATCGACGAACAAGGTAAATTAATGGTCGCGGGTGAGCTTGATTTTGAAACGAATAGTTCAATCACATTCACAGTACAAGCTGAAGATGCTGCTGGTAACCAATCAGAAGCCGTTGAAGTGACGGTTAATGTCCTTGATATTGATGAAGACGACAGCGGTAGCTTAGCATGGTTAAGCTTACTTGCGACACCGTTCGCTTTCTTACGTCGCCGACGTAAATAGTCTGTATTAACAACATAAAAAATGCGCCTTAGGGCGCATTTTTTATAAAAACTATAAGGCCAGTAAACGCTCTGCTTTTGACAAATCAGCCTCACTGACCTGCCAAGCGTAAAAACGGACCACACTATTGTCTCGAGTTCTTACCGTCAGCACATCTCCAAATAAGCTTGTGTGAGATGAAATTGATTCAATAGACTCTTGGTGAATATATCTCACTGTAAAGCCAATACCATAACTGATACCCGCTTTATCAATGTGCACAAACAGCTTATTTTTTTGCTGAAGCGTTGCCACAATAACACTACATGACACCAAAACTAAACCCAACCACTTAAGTAGTTGAAATGTCACGAGCTCAAAATTGACGAGCACTAGACAGAACAGACCTAATGAGAAGCTAATTAGAAGCAATATTTTATTCGAATTTAAATCCACAGTGTGCACAACACGACTCCATTATACGTATCACAAAGCTGGTACTAAAATAGTTACACTATTTGAAGAATCGGCATAATACTTAGCCAATGTCCCTTTTTCAACTATATTTTATACGAAAATAGCATGAGATATTGCGGGCATAAAAAAACCGCTTGTAAAACAAGCGGTTTTTAAAATCAGATAAAAAGGGCTAATTACTTAGCTGCTTTTTTCTCTTTCTCAGCTGCGATTACAGTGTCAGCAACGTTTTGCGGACATGGTGCGTAGTGAGCGAATTCCATTGAGAACTGACCACGACCAGACGTAATAGTACGTAGGTGACCAATGTATCCGAACATTTCAGATAGAGGTACTTCACCCTTGATACGAACGCCCATTGCGCCAGCTTCTTGGTCTTTGATCATACCACGACGACGGTTAAGGTCACCGATTACGTCACCTACGTTGTCTTCTGGCGTGAATACGTCAACTTTCATGATTGGCTCAAGAAGTTGTGCACCCGCTTTAGGGATAGACTGACGGAAAGCGCCTTTAGCTGCGATTTCGAACGCGATTGCTGATGAGTCAACTGCGTGGAAAGCACCGTCGAATAGCTCAACTTCAACGTCTAGTACAGGGAAGCCCGCTAGAACACCTTCTTGCATCATTGATGCAAAGCCTTTCTCAACTGCAGGCCAGAATTCTTTTGGAACATTACCACCAACAACTGATGAAGAGAATTGGAAGCCTGAGTTAGGCTCACCTGGCTTGATGCGGTAATCGATCTTACCGAATTGACCAGAACCACCAGACTGCTTCTTGTGCGTGTAGCTGTCTTCGATTTCTTGCGTGATAGTTTCACGGTAAGCAACCTGAGGCTGACCAACAACTAGCTCAACGCCGTAAGTACGCTTAAGGATGTCTACCTTGATGTCTAGGTGTAATTCACCCATACCTTTAAGGATAGTTTCACCTGAATCTTCGTCAGTCTCAACCTGGAATGACGGATCTTCTGCAACCATCTTACCGATCGCGATACCCATCTTCTCGTTACCACCTTTATCTTTAGGTGCAACAGCGATAGAGATTACTGGATCAGGGAAGATCATCGCTTCTAGTGTACATTCGTGCTTAGGATCACAAAGCGTGTGACCTGTTTGAACGTTCTTCATACCAACAACCGCGATGATGTCACCCGCTTGTGCTTCAGTCAGTTCGTTACGCTCGTCTGCTTGCATCTCAACCATACGGCCGATACGCTCTGTTTTACCAGTTGCAGAGTTAAGTACTGTGTCACCTTTCTTCATGCGACCAGAGTAGATACGGATGAACGTAAGTGCACCGAAACGGTCGTCCATGATTTTGAACGCAAGCGCTTTAAGTGGCTCTTCTGCAGAAACAGTTGCTACTTCACCAGTAGGCTCACCTGTGTCTTTGTCAGTTAGAGGCTGTGGATCAACTTCAGTTGGAGACGGTAAGTAGTCAACAACTGCGTCTAGAACTAGCTGCATACCTTTGTTTTTGAATGCAGAACCACAGAAAGTTGGGAAGAAAGCAAGGTCACGTGTACCTTTACGGATACAAGCTTTGATTTGCTCTAGTGAAGGCTCTTCACCTTCCATGTATGCTTCCATTAGGTCGTCGTCTTGCTCAACCGCAGACTCAACTAGCATCTCATGGTATTCTTCAACTTTGTCTACCATATCAGCTGGAACGTCAGTGATTTCGTAGTTTTCAGGAAGGCCTGTCTCGTCCCAGATGTATGCTTTTTTCTCTAGTACGTCTACAACACCAGTGAACTGGTCTTCGATACCGATTGGAAGAGTCATAACTAGTGGGTTAGCACCAAGTACTTTCTCAACCTGACCAACTACGCGGTAGAAGTCAGCACCCATACGGTCTAGTTTGTTTACGAAGATACAACGTGCAACTTCTGATTCGTTCGCATAACGCCAGTTAGTTTCTGACTGTGGCTCAACACCACCAGAACCACAGAATACACCGATACCGCCATCAAGTACTTTAAGTGAACGGTATACTTCAACTGTGAAGTCAACGTGTCCAGGAGTATCGATAACGTTTAAACGGTGGCCTTTCCACTCACAAGTTACAGCTGCTGATTGGATTGTAATACCACGCTCAGCTTCCTGTTCCATGAAGTCAGTAGTTGACTCACCGTCGTGAACCTCACCAGTTTTGTGAATTTTACCAGTAAGCTTTAGGATACGCTCAGTGGTGGTAGTTTTACCCGCATCAACGTGCGCGAAAATACCAATGTTTCTGTATTTCGATAAATCTGCCATTGTTTTACTCTATTTAAAGTAGAAAATTATTCGGCGGGAGTATATCACCTCTTTCGGTGAACATCATCCTAGATATCGTCTAAAATGCAGACAATTTGCTAAAAAGTGATTTTTCTTGAAAAGAAATACGCCTCACTCGATACATTTAAATCGAATGAGGTCGAAAAGCGCTTAATTAAAAGGGTTTCTAAGGTTAATTGCCATCTATTATGTCGCCAATTGAACCAAGTACTGAGCCCTCGCCTTGACGACTACCTCCTTGACTTGGTGCATGTTGGATCACTCTGTCGGCCAGCCTTGAGAAAGGTAAACTTTGGATCCACACAGTGCCAGTACCCGACAAAGTCGCTAGGAATAGTCCTTCACCGCCAAAGAACATACTTTTTAGACCACTGACACGCTCAATATCAAACTCAATGCCTTCACTGAATCCGACCACACAGCCTGTATCTAATTTCAATGTGTCATTATTAAGTTGCTTTTTGATGACCGTACCGCCTGCATGGGCAAAGGCCATACCATCGCCTTGCAAGTGCTCAAGAATGAAGCCTTCACCGCCAAAAAAGCCCGCGCCAAGTTTGCGCTGAAATGCGATGTCGACTTTGGTGCCTAAAGCCGCACACAGAAAAGAGTCTTTTTGCAAATAAACAGAACCGCCAAGCTCAGCCATATCCAAAGGTATGATGGAACCAGGGAAAGGCGCAGCAAATGCGACACGCTTTTTGCCATGCCCACTATTTGTAAAGTGCGTCATAAATAGCGACTCACCACTGATCATCCGCTTACCCGCACTGAATAGCTTACTCATAAAACCTTGTTCAGGCTCTGAACCATCACCCATTTTGGCTTCAAACTCAATGCCGCTTTCCATATAGTTCATTGCACCAGCTTCCGCGATAACGGTTTCTCGCGGGTCTAGTTCAATTTCAACCATCTGCATCGATTCGCCGATTATTTCATAATCAATTTCATGACATCGCATTGTGTAATCCTTCTAGATTGAACATGATAGTGGCTGTTATCTTGCGCCCAAAAACGCCACTTTTAACAGCATTAAATTGTAAGCAAAGTTAAAAAACAATAAATAATCCTAAGATCAACGCCAAGCCAATTAACGGCACGACCACAGTGAGCATGGCTAGAGGCCAGTAGGCGTCTTGATGCTTCTCACCACAAATCGCACGTACGGTTGTCACTACATAGCCATTGTGTGGCAAGGTGTCTATGGCGCCTGAGCTTATTGCTACTACACGGTGCAATTCATCAGCCTCAACACCCAAGTCCATATAATGTGGCGCCACTAAGGGTAAGGCGATGGCCTGTCCACCAGATGCAGAGCCTGTTAAACCTGCAATCACACTCACTGCAATCGCAGCACCTATCAGTTCATGCCCAGGGATCTGCGTCATCATAACCACGGCATCTTGAAATGCTGGAGTCAGCTTAGCCACTGCGCCAAAGCCAACAACAGCTGCCGTATTACCTATTGCAACTAAAGCGCCTGTTGTTGCTTGATTCACCACAACTTCAATATTAATAAAGTATTTAAAGTTGATAATAAATAGACTGATCACCCCACCGAGTAAAGCCACAATTAAGGCATTTTGCTGCAGTGTTTCATGTAAGGTAAAAGACAGTGCCAGCACGACCAACAAAGGGATCACACCAGTGATTGGGCTTGGCAACTTACACCGTGTTGCTTCAGGGTCATTATCTCGCGCCTCAAATTTCTCGCCATTTGCTATGGCACGTTTAATCATAAATTGCAGTAATACATACCCGAGCCCCGCCATAAATATGGCAATAACCAAACTCTCTTGCCATGCAGCATAAGGTGACGTACCTAGGTATTTAATTGGGATCCAGTTTTGAATTTCAGGGGAGCCTGCCGATGTCATGGTGAAGGTGACAGAGCCAAACGCCAATGCCGCAGGAATAAAACGACGAGGCAAGTTCGCATCTTTAAATAGACTGAGTGCCATGGGATAAACCGAAAATGCCACAATGAAAACACTCACGCCACCATAAGTGAGCAAAGCACAAGCAAGTACAACGGCCAACACCGCATACTTCATACCTAGCTTGTTAACTATATAACGAGCAACTGCATCTGCCGCGCCACTGTCTTCCATCAACTTACCAAACAAAGAGCCCAGTAAGAACATCAAAAACCAAGCTTGTACAAAGCCTGCAAAACCACTCATGTAACCCGATACAAAGCTTGCTTGATCACTGATCTGGAATAAAGGTAGGCCACTCGATAACGCCACAACCACAGCACACAAAGGAGCAGAAATAAATAAATTCACCCCCCTAAGCGTCAATACAATTAAAGCAATAAGGGCAAGTGCTAGACCCATTGAACTCAACATAGTGTCACCTGTTCATTTTTATTTTTATTTAACAGTTAACCACACGTTAGGAGATTCAGTCTGAAAAGTACACAGCTCAGTATATAAAATGTACTTACAACTTCGCCCAAAACTAAATGAGAATTATTTTCAAATAAATGTTGACACCTTTACAATTCTAACTAATAATCAATCTCAACAAGATGACAGCACGATACACAATCTTGTTTCTCAACCCAGAATACGTGATGCATACACGCTAACATTGTAGGCCAAGAACTCAAATTAACACGCCCCTGTTTTTTGCTGAGTTGGCGGCCGAACTTATTTTACTTGCTACATTGCTCATATCGGTGACGGTAGATATGAAAAGTCAAAAAGCCCTTAATTGGGCTTTTTTTATGTCTAAGTTTCATGTTTTTATCAGAAAAGATCTAAATGAGAATTATTTTCAAATAATTGTTGACACACATATAAATCTAACTGATAATCAATCTCAACAAGACAAGGCACGCTACTGAATCTTGTTTCTCGACCCAGAATTCGTGATGCACACACGTTAACAGCATTGGCCAATAACACTTTTTAACGCGCCCCTTGTTATCCAGTGTTGGCGGCCAAACCCATTTTACTTGCTACATTGCTCATATCGGTGACGGTAGATATGAAAAGTCAAAAAGCCCATAATTGGGCTTTTTTTATGCCTGTAATTCCCGAGTTCAGCAACCCAAAAATAAATGAGAATTATTTTCAAAAAGACTGTTGACACATCCAATAATCTAACTGATAATCAATCTCAACAAAGCGAGGTTGACGGCTTACTTTGTTACTTTACTCTAATTTGTTTCTCGACCCGAAACACGTGTTGCCACGTTAAAGCCATGGTAGGGAGTGAGATATCGCAACGCCCCTCGCGATATCTTCACTTTTCTCCAAACACATTTTACTTGCTACATTGCTCATATCGGTGACGGTAGATATGAAACACAAAAAGCCCTGAACGGGCTTTTTTTATGTCTGCAATATACGTGAGTGTTTTAGCGGCGGTTCTTACGCGCTCTTGCTCTACGTAGCTTTTTCTCTTCCTCTTTTGCTGCTTTTTTCGCTTCAGCCGCAGCGCGCAGCTCACCAACCATAATTTCTTCTTCATCACGCATGATAGGTGTTTCCATGGTGATACGACCAATAATGGCATCTCGTAATTCATTGATTAAGATTTCAGATATCTTATGCGTATCAACTTGGTTGCCACCGCGAATACAACCACGTTTACGCCCCGCCATTTCGACGAACTCCCAATCTTGCTCCGGTAATTCATCAATTTTATAACGTGACTTTAATAATTCAGGGTAAGCAGTTAGCAAGTATTCAGCGGTAAAGCTGGCGACTTCTTCGTAATTCATCGCCGTGTCTTTTACTGCACCAGTCGCCGCTAGACGATAACCCGAATTTTCATTTTCAACTTTCGGCCATAGCATGCCTGGTGTGTCATAGAGCATGATGCCATCTTCTAGACGAATACGCTGCTGTGACTTAGTAACCGCAGGTTCATTACCGGTTTTCGCCACGATACGACCAGCAAGGTGGTTAATTAAAGTCGACTTCCCTACATTCGGGATACCCATGATCATGGCTTTTAGCTGCTTATCTGCACCCACTTTATGTGGAGCGAGCTTTTTACAAAGTTCGTTTACCCTAGCAACTTCGGCACCTTTATCATGGCCAAACGCAATGGCTTTTACACCACTTTCTTGTTCAAAATAGTCCATCCATTGCTTAGTCAGCTCAGGATCAGCCAAGTCGGCTTTATTCATAATTTTGATGACCGGCTTATCACCTCGAAGCGCAGACACCATTGGGTTTTCACTGCTATACGGGATCCTCGCATCTAAAACTTCGATAATCACATCCATTTGCGGCATGATCTCTTTAATCTCATTGCGAGCCTTGTTCATATGCCCAGGAAACCACTGAATGGCCATACTTGCGCTCCTAAATTCTGTTCGACAAAAATTGATTGCGTTATTTTACGCAAAAATCAGCAAAAACACTAAACAACCTCGTTGATAAAATCGTATTTAAACGCTTTTGCTCATGTATACTGCTGTCATTCTTATTAGTATGAACAAAGACAATGGCTTTAAAATCAACCATCATCAAAGCGCAACTCGCTTTGAGCGATATGGATAAACACGTATACGAAACACTCTCTCTAACGGTAGCGCAACACCCTTCTGAAAATGAACAGCGCTTAATGATCCGCATTTTAGCATTTGCGCTTCACTACCAAGAACGCTTGGAATTCACCAAAGGTCTTTGTGCTGATGATGAGCCTGAAGTTTGGTTAAAAAACTATAATGAAGAGATTGATCTTTGGATAGAGCTAGGTCTGCCAGATGAAAAGCGCGTTAAGAAAGCCTGTAATCGTGCTAAAGACGTTGTGCTTTATTGTTATGGCGAAAACAACCAAGAGATTTGGTGGCAAAAGAATCAGCCTAAGCTTTATAGCCACGATAATCTATCGGTTATCAGTTTACCGTATGAAGCAACATCACAACTTGCGACGATGGCAAAACGTGGAATGAATTTAACCGTGACAGTGCAAGATGGTGAAATTTGGGTAAGCGATGAAGAACAAAGTGTGCACATTATCCCTACCATCTGGAAATAGTGGTTATCATTGGTAAAACTTAAACTGTAATTGCTTTTCAACGATTAATTAAGCGCTGGCTCAGTTTCACTTGTTAGAGTAATCTCAACTTAACAGGGAAGCCTTAAATTGGAGGCACAATGGCAATACATAAAATCATCGTTTTGCATGGACTTTATATGTCTGGCTTCGTGATGCAGCCATTGTGCAACAAACTTAAAAAACATCAGTTTGAGATTTTAAATCTTACTTACAATACCCTTAGCCCTGATAAGTCAGAGATTTTCTCTCAAATCGATGACTTTATTGGCAATGATAGCGCTGCGCTTGTTTGCCACTCAATGGGCGGATTAATTGCGCGTGCATACTTAGATAACCACTCAGGAACCAGTGAGCAGGTTGAGAAGGTCATCACTTTGGGTACGCCCCATAAAGGCAGCATATTTGCTAAACAGATGCATAAAAAAGGGCTCGATGTTTTTTTAAAAAACAGTGTGGAGTTCTTGGTCTCAGACAACCAAGATTGGCCCTACAAGGCAAGGCTTTACAGCATTGCTGGTGATTTACCTTTGGGGCTGATGCCTATTTTACAAAAAGGCAGTAGCTCTGATGGCACAGTATTATTAGAAGAAACAAAACTACAGGGTATGGCAGAACACAAAGTATTTCATGTTAGCCATACCAGTATGATTTATTCACGCAAAGTCACCGACTATGTACTATCACTTCTAACTGATTCTGAATGACTTTAGTACTTGCTTAGTGATCGCCTTTTTCTGCAATTTTATAAGCCACAAATGCGATAATACCTGTGATCAGTGGGATTGGTGCTGCAATATAACCAAATGCATCTGAGTTTGCGAAGCTCGCACCTGCTAAATGACCAACAAGACCGACGACAAATGCCAGTAGCGCGATAACGACAACGGTGATTTCTGCTTTATGTTGTGATTGTGTTTTTAGTTCCATGATGACACCCATTGATTTTTGTCTGTTTACAGAGTCATTATGCGCGTCATGCCTGTATGATTATTGACCTAAATCAAGTTCTATTTCTGGTATTTATACCTCCTATCACTAACTTGTGATAGATCAATTTTCAGGTCAAAAAGCAAACAAACCAGCTAATGTTGGCAAGCTTTATTCCATAGATTAATAACACCTAATCAATCGCTTTTTTGAATTGCAGTTATTGTTTTATCCCGTTAGACCAATCAAAGCACATACCCCATACTTACTCCCATGCAAACAACAGGAGTAAATAACATGACACAGTTCAGCGATATCGGTTTATCAACACAAGCAAGTGAAGACCTAGCAGTAAAACTAAATGGCTTATTAAGTAATTATCAAATTCAATACATGAATGCGCGTGGTTTTCATTGGAATATCAAAGGCAAAAACTTTTTTGAACTGCACCTAAAGTTTGAAGAGATTTATGACCAATTATTGTTAAAAGTAGATGAGCTAGCGGAACGTATCCTAACCATAGGTGGCCAGCCACTGCATGCATTTAGCGATTACTTAGAGCATGCTGAAATTCAAGAAGCGAAAAACATCACAGATGGTAATGAAGCGGTGACAACACTACTGAATGGTTTCACGCTATTACTAAAACAGCAACGCGAGATTTTAGGTGTGGCAAGTGATGCAGAAGATGAAGGTACAGCCGCTCTAATGAGCGACTATATTAAAGAGCAAGAAAAACTAGTGTGGATGCTCAAAGCTTATTTGGGATAGTTCAGTTAAAGGCTTAATATGCTCAGGCTTAGCACTAATATAAGTCTTCTCATCGGGGTAAAAACAGATCTCTGTTTTTGCTCCTTGCCACAACTGCTTTAGATTATATTCCGCAATTGGGTTAACACCTATATAGTCGACCCATTTATAACCTCGTTGCTTTACCCCTTCGAAATATTCTTTAGTTGCCTCCAAACTATCTGAGGTACTCATTTCAAATTCAGATAAATTCAGTACAGCACTGTCACAAGGTGTTGGCTCTGACATAACACGCTTAATAATATCATTTTGAAAATCAATCACCCCTTCGCGATTGAAACCACCTTTCAAAGCAATATAAATCGTCGCATTTTCAATATGAACACGCCATAAACCGTGTGCTTTAAACTTCATCTTTACCCCTATTAAAACAGGGCTGTTAAGGTCACAGCCCGTCTTAGACATTTAAAAGTATAGCGTCTTATCATGACGCCTGTTCAAGCAGGCTAATAAAAAATGCCTGTTCTAGGGCAATTTCCTCAAGGCGTTTAAAGCGACCGCTTGCGCCGCCATGACCAGACCCCATATCCGTTCTGAATAACAATAAAGAGCCTGTTGTTTTAGTTTCACGTAATTTCGCGACCCACTTCATCGGCTCCCAATACTGCACTTGCGAATCGTGTAGACCCGTTGTGACTAATATATTTGGATAGGCTTGTTGCTTCAGATTATCGTACGGTGAATATGCTTTTATGGTTTGATAATCAGCTTCGTTATTTGGATTACCCCACTCGTCATACTCATTCGTCGTAAGCGGGATTGACTCATCAAGCATAGTCGTGAGCACATCTAAAAATGGCACGTGACATCCTACCCCTAAATACAATTGTGGCGCTTGGTTTACCACTGCCCCCATTAACAAACCGCCCGCGCTGCCACCAGAAGCAAAGACTTTATGCGCATCAGCATAACCTTGTTCAACAAGGCTACGGGTCACATCTTCAAAGTCATTAAATGAGTTCTGCTTATGGGCTTTTTTGCCTTGCTCGTACCATTCTCGACCTAACATTTCAGAGCCGCGAATATGCGCTATGGCATAAACAAACCCTCTGTCTAATAAACTCAGAGTATTACTCGAGAAGTTTGGATCTATGGTGATGCCATAAGCGCCATAGCCATACTGCAGCATAGGATTAGAGCCATCTTTTTTGAATAATGACTTTTTATATACCAAAGAAACAGGCACTTTTACGCCATCTCGCGCCGTAATGTGTAGGCGCTCAGAGGCATAGTCATCCGCAGAAAAACCTCCGAGTACTTGCTGCTGCTTTAAGCACTGCTTTTCACCTGTGGCTAGGTCGCATTCATACACGCTACTCGGCGTAGTCAGACTTGAATAATGAATGCGCACGGCAGTTGATTCTGGCTCAGGATTATTGCCCATATGCGCGCTATAACACACATCATTAAATGCCAATGTATGGCTACCACCCTGATAGTCATGTACGACAAAACGTGTTTGCCCTAAATAACGTTCAGTCACAATATAGTGGCTATTGAAAAGCTCTAACCCTTCAATCAATACATCGCCTCTGTGTGCAATCTGTGTCTGCCATTTTGTAATATCAGCGATATCCTCTAGCTTTGCTGTACAGAGCTTAAAGTTTTTTGCTTGGTGGTTCGAGACAATGAAGTACTGCTCTGCAAACTTATCAATACCAAACTCATGGCCTTCTAAACGCGGGCACAATAACTCAAATGCCTGTTCCGGATTATTAGCATCGAGCGCCCACTGTTCTGATGTTTCGGTTGCTGCTAGATAAATATAGATTTGGCTATCGTCACGACTTTTTCCTAAGCCCATATAAAACTGACGATCTTGCTCTTCATAAACGAGCACGTCATCTGATTGAGGCGTACCCAGAACATGTCTGAACACTTGAAAGCCTAGTAGAGTTTGTAGGTCTTTTTTTACATAAAAAACCGTACGATTGTCATTAGCCCACACCACTTGGCCTTCGGTATTTTCTAACTCATCAGACAGATATTCGCCGCTTTCTAAGTTGATAAACTTAACTTTATAAATACGTCGGCCATCAGTATCTTCGCTATAGGCCATCAGTTCATCGTTTTGGCTCACCGCCATATCGCCAATATCATAATACTCGTATGGCGCAGCAAGTTCATTGACATCCAGCAGCAACTGCTTGTTTTGCATCTCGGCATTGTCTGCTCGATAGTGAAACGCATATTCGTTGTCACCTGCAACTTCACTCATATACCAATATTTACCATCTTTTACTGGTACTGAGCTGTCGTCTTTTACAATACGCCCTTTCATTTCTTCAAACAGTTGATCTTTTAAAGTATCGTGGGGTGCCATGACCGCTTTTAGATAGTCGTTTTCAGCCTCTAAGTGCGCCAGTATTTCTGGGTCTTGGCGATTATCGTCGCGCATCCAATAATAATTATCGACGCGTTGCTCTGCATGCGTCTCTAAAACATGGGGGATTTTTTTTGCGATTGGGGCTGAAATAGACTGACTCACTTGCCTTTCCTTAAATAAGTTAATTAGCAGCAGTGTACCATAGTCAAACTACCTGAAAAGGGGATGCGATATACCTCAGCACACTTCCCAAGCCATTTCCCACAAAGCGCCAACCCCAGGTTCGAAGTCACCGCTGATATCACGGCAATATTCACTAAATGGCCAGGCTTTACACTTGTAATAACGCCCTGTTGCTGGATGCCATACTTTGGTACCTGGTTGATAGTTTTGCGGCTGCTGAGGATAGATGTTTTGCGTGTGCGCTTCACTATTTCGCGCTTTCGGCTTGGCCGTACATTGGTAGCTGAGTTCGAACTCGGTAATACCACTACTTGGGTGGCTAAAGACAGGTAACTCTCCGTAGCCCACTTCCCAGCCCAATAAAGCTTTTTTTCCCACCTTCACGAGAGGCAAATGAAAGTTAATGAGATTTGCAAGTTCACGCGTCCAATATTGTGATGTTTGCATTGCGTTATAGGCAATGTTTAAAGTGAGCTGTAACGCTTCTACTTCACCTTCTGGCGTGAAAAAATGCGCAGTGACAGCATCGCCCACATACAGTTGACGATTCTGTTTTAATACTGATATCTGTTGCCATTCATCAAGTATCAATTGGCGCCTTAGCATAGTTATCTCAAAATAAAGAACGAAGTTAAATTATAACGAGAGACACCTCAATCTCAACCTTTTTACTGCAAAACAAATATTAACTACTACTTTTGTATATAAACTCATGTTCTACATAAAAAAGGCCAGCATATGCTGGCCTAGATATTCTCTAAACTAAGGTATCAGATATTTTGTACTTTACCTTTAGGCTTAATCGTATTACCAGCACGCTTAATCAAGCTTCCACCCTTACCGAATATATTACCAATATCAGTCAGTATGATATACAAACACGGTACCAGTAATAATGTGATTAAGGTCGCAAACACAACGGCAAAGCCCAGAGACACAGCCATTGGAATTACAAACATTGCCTGTAAGCTGGTTTCAAACATGATCGGCAATACGCCCACAAAAGTTGTGATTGATGTAAGCGTGATCGCACGGAATCTTGCACAACCGGCTTCAATCACCGCCTCTTTTATTGAGTGACCCGCTTTACGAGATTGGTTTACAAAATCAGTCATTACTAGCGAGTCATTGATAACAACCCCCGCTGCGGCAATGATCCCGTAAAGTGACATCAAGCTCAAATCTAAGCCAAATGCAAGGTGGCCCCACAACGCTCCGACCAAGCTAAACGGAATAACAGACATAACAATCAGTGGCTGAGAGTAACTTTTAAGCGGAATTGCCAGTAATATATAAACCAGTAGCATACCAATTATGAAAAATACGATTTGCTCATTGGTTTGGGCTTGCTGCTCTTCAATCGCACCACCCAGCTTAGTTTTAACAGACGGGAACATCTTAATAAGCTCAGGTAATATTTCATCATCAATGCGCTTGGTAACAGCATTAGGTTCTACGACCTCTTCATCGATATTACCGTACACATACACAGTACGGTAACCGTCTTCACGACGAATATAACTGATACCCGGTTTTTCAGAGATCTCAGCCACATCACCTAGCATCACTTCACGCCCTTGGGGCGTTTTTATCACAGTATGCTTCAATGAAGAGTATGCCTCACGAGTCAGTTTAGGGTAGCGCACCATAACGCGCACTTCTTCGCCATTACGGATCACGCGCTGCGCTTCACCACCGTAAAAACTTGCACCCACTTGAGAACCTATATCACGTAGAGTTAAACCCAACTCATAAGCAACCGGTTTGAGAGCTAACTGGATCTCTTTACTGGCAGGATCAATGGTTGAACTCACATCAAAGACGCCTTTTTCAGCTTGCAGCATGCTGATCAATCGACGACCAGCCGAATTCAACGTATCTATGTCAGAACCAAATAATAGGTAACCGAAGTCACCATTTTGGCCCATATTGATTACTTCATCTTCAATTTGGATAGACTTCATACCTGCAATTTCAGGGAGTTGCTCACGCCAACGACGCGTTAGTTCGAAAGTGTTAAACGGGCGTTCTTCTTCATCTACCAGCGGGGCGAGTAACTTACCCTCAGTACGACCTTCATTAAACACCATGACATCACGCAACATTGAGACACCATACTCTTGCTGAACTTGCTTATCGACATTCAGCACCACAGTCTCAAGCTTTTTCAATGCCTCAATGGTTTGCTCATCCGACACGTTGTCATTCATCGTGATATTGATGCTAGGGAAATCATGCGGGATCTTTGGTAAAAACAGAGTGCGCAACATACCGCTGCTACTCAACGCGATACTGGCGATAAACATACCAATAAAGGCACATAAAACAGTCCAACGCCACTCTACACAAAGTGTGACGAAACGACGGTAAGGCCCATTCACAAACCCAAAGAACTTAGTATTGAACTTATGACGCCAGCTATCTTCTTTAAGCGGCTTGAACTTAATCGCAGCGATATGCGCAGGCAGTATTAATTTAGATTCAATCAAGCTGAAGAATAGACACAGCAATGCTACGCCGGCAATATTAATAAAGTTGGCACTTTCTGGACCCGTAGAAAACATAAGTGGTGCAAATACAGCCATGGTCGTTAGAACACCAAATGTTGCAGGCGTCGCAACGCGTTTTGCACCCACAATAACGTTGTGGACACCTGAGCCTTTTTTTTCTACTTCTGTGTAAGCACTCTCACCGATTACGATTGCATCATCAACGACGATACCCAGTACCATGATGAAGGCAAATAATGAAGTCACATTAATGGTAATACCCAGCACTGGCATCAACATAACTGCCCCCAGAAAACATACTGGAATACCAATGGTTACCCACATTGCCAACTTAAATCTTAAAAATAAGAACAGCATTAGGGTCACTAAGAACATGCCTTGTAGTAGATTAGTCTTCATCATGTTTAGACGACCATTTAAGTAATAGGTCATATCCACAATGGATTCCAATTCAACACCAACTGGTAGCTCTTGATTCTTAAGTTCAATAAACTTTTTAACTGATTCAGCAACCGGCACCATGTTTTGTTCTTTGGTTGCCTTAACAGAAATAAATACCGCATTTTTTCCGTTTAATTTGAAGTAACGCTCGCCTTCAGTAAATTCGTCTTTGATGACTGCAATATCACGTAAAAGCACTTTACCACCATGTGTACCCACTTTTACCGGTAGTTGACGAAACTCGTCACCGTTATAAGATTGGTTTTCAATACGTACTGAAATAATACCTGAGTCAGTTCGTAGCTGACCTGCCGAAAAGTTAGCAGAGTAGTTGCGAATAGTGCTTGCCACTTCATTAATGGTTAAACCATATTGACGCAGCATGTCTGGTTTTATCTCAATGGCGATTTCGTCTAAAGGGACACTCACGTCCACCAATGACACATTATTGAGTTGCAATAACTCATCCTCAATGCGCTTTGCCATCGGCTTTAATTCGGTCAACGGTAAATCAGCCGATAAAGTCATTTCTATGACTTGCTGCTGGAATTCAATCTGATTAATGGTGACCGGTTCCATAGCTGCAGGGAAAGTCGCAATGCCATCGACACGCAATTTTACCTTATCTAGCACGTCAGTTAGTTCAACGTCTGGATCAATTTCTAACGTCGCGCTACCGCCATTTCGGTTTGCGCGGTACACCCCTTCTTTGATTTCAGTGACATCTTTCAAGGCCTCTTCAATCTTCATCAGAATACTTTCTTCGATTTCTTGCGGTGAAGCACCTGGGTAGTTTGCCGCAATCGTAATGTAGTTAATCTCTACATTCGGAAACATCTGTCTTTGAATGGTGTTATAGGTGTACAAACCAATAATGATGATGAAAACCATCAATAAGTTGGCCGCCACCGAGTTTTTCGCAAACCAAGCAATTAAACCGGTTTGCTTTTCAAGTTCAGCTTGACTCATCTGCTACTCCTTAAAGCTTGTCTGTGGTTTCAGCTTTAGATGAATCTGAACCAGCAACTTTTACTGACATACCTGTTTGCGGGTATTCAGGCAAAGTAGTTACCAGTTTTTCGTTGTCTTTCAGGCCTGTGCTCACGTAGAAATATTCACCTTCTTCACGGATCACCTGCACCTTGCGAGATTCAAGTTGGCCTTCGCTATTTAACAACCATACGGTGTTGTTATTGACCAGATCTTGCGGCAAGCGATAGATGCTATTTAACGTTTTACCAGAGAAGTTTACTTGTACGTATGAGCCAAACTTCACTTGTGGCTGTTGCGTCTGTAACCCATATGGATCTGCAATTCTAACAACCAGATTTACCATACGCGTTGCTTTATCAACCACACCTAAATCACGGTGAATTTTTGCAGAGCGGGTAAAACCGTTTAAGCCCGATTGAGTGATCGTCGCGTCTAAGCCCTCAATACGCTCTGGTAAAAAGGCGCTATCAAACCCTGCAACCGGAATGATCACTTCTGCATGCTCAATATTATTTAGCTGTGCGATACTACTACCCATGCTGACAAACTGACCTAAACCCACATCACGAGAAACAATCAACGCATCGTACGGCGCAACTACATCACAGTTGTCTAAATCTCGTTGTGCACGCTTAAGTGCTGCTTTAGCTGACTTTAAAGCGGCTTGAGCACTTAGAAGCTGCGGTTTACGAAGGAATAAGTCGGTGTGTTTTTTACTTGGGAAACGTTTTGCTTCATCGGCTGCAACATCTGCAAGTGCTTGTTCTTCAATCAGTTTAGCTTCCGCACGTGTTACTTCCGCTTCTGCTTGTAAGACAGCCGCTTCATAGTTATCTTTTTCGATACTCAGTAACACTTCGCCTTTGGCGACAATGCCACCGATTACGAAGTTGTCGTGCCAAGCGACTACTTCGCCTGAAACCTGAGCTGAAAGTCTAGTACTTTCAAAAGGTTGAACTTCACCATAGCTGTTAATGACAACTTGATGGTCAAGTGCTGAAACCGCTTCTACAGCAACAACAGGTCTAGTATCTACCTGCTCCTTTGCATCCGGCTCATTTGCCAAAGCATTGATGCCCTGTGCGCCCATCATCCCAACAACAATAGCTGCGACAGGGAATATCCATTTTAGTACCTTCGTTTGCATAACGATTTCACCTATTAAAAAATTTTCTAGCCTTCTCTACTTTCTATACTAACAAGATTAATACCAAGAAAAATGTGACATTTGTAAGAATCTGTTACAGCTAATACGATGAATAGCAGGCGTTTGGTTTTACATACAATGTTACAAAATCAAAAGCTATAAAAATCATAGCTTTAATAGCATTCAAACTGACCCAACTATGTCATCAATCGCATCAATATGGCTTTATATGTCATATTCGGTACACTAAAAAATCCAAAGAAAAATTAACAAGCGTACTTATGAAAAAAACTGCCCTTTCAATTGCGCTAGCACTGACTTTTGCTAGCCAAGCAGCCATTGCTGCCGATAAGAAAAAAGAAGATAAAAAAGAAAAGACCATTGCCAGTCTGATTGAAAACAAAACCGCATTCAAAGGCGTATTTGAGCTTTACCAAGATAAGAAAACAGGTGAGCACTTATTGGTTTTAGAAGAAAGCCAATTAAACACCCCTTTTGTGTATTTTGCACATACCGTTGACGGTGTAACGGATGCTGGTCATGTTCGTGGTAGCTACCGCGAAACTAAACTGATTGAATTTAGACAGCATTTCAACCGCATCGATATCATCAGCAAAACACCACGCTACCAGTTTGAAGAAAACACTGCACTAGCACGTGCAAGCGAAGCAAACATCAGTGAAGCGGTACTGGCGAGTGTAAAAATTGAAAAGCAAGAAGATGGTAAGATCGCATTTAAAGCCGACAAAATCTTCTTAAGTGAATCACTGCATAAAGTATCGCCTTGGAAGCGCGCTGGTGATAAAAATGCTAGCAAACGCTTTAACGTGGGCAAGCTTGATAGCAAAAAATCTCGCATCATCAAACAGCGTCCATATTCAAACAACTTAGACATTGTTGTTGATTATGTGTTTAGTAATCCAAATCCAAGTGTACGTGGTTCTGCTGCAGTAACAGATCCACGTTCTGTGTCTGTCAAAGTTCAACACAGCTTTGTTGCGTTACCTAAAAACGATTATCAGCCACGTAAAGACGACGCGCGTATTGGTTACTTCACAAATCAATTCGACGTGATGACATCTCCTGATTGGACACCTTACAATGACGTGATCAAGCGTTGGGACTTAGTGAAAAAAGATCCAAGTGCTGAATTATCTGAGCCTGTAGAGCCAATTGTGTGGTGGATTGAAAACACCACGCCAGTTGAATGGCGTGACACAGTCCGTGACGGCGTATTGGCTTGGAACAGTGCATTCGAGAAAATCGGTTTCAAAAACGCATTAGTTGTAAAAGTGCAACCTGATGATGCAGATTGGGATGCCGGGGACATTAACTACAATGTGCTACGTTGGACATCATCACCTCGCCCTCCTTTCGGCGGTTATGGCCCTGCACTTGCGCACCCATTAACGGGTGAGATTTTAGGTTCAGACATCATGCTTGAGTATGTGTTTATGAAGAACCGTTGGATCTACGACACACTTTACAGCCAAGGTGCAATGAGCCACAGCAATGCCGATTTAGGCGAACATGATGCGATGAACTGTTCATTAGGTCATGAGCTACAAGGCGAAATGATGACAGCCAGCCTATCAACGGGCAGCGATATCGAGCGTAAAGAAATGCTTCGCCAAGCCCTTGTGCAACTTATATTACACGAAGTGGGCCACACACTAGGTCTTAACCACAACATGAAGTCGTCTATTATCTGGGATGAAAACGAAGTACATGATAAGAACCTAACACAAGGTATCGTGACTGGTTCAGTGATGGATTATGCACCAGCGAACATTGCACCGCTTGGTAAAAAACAAGGTGATATCTTCCAAACTCGTCCGGGTCCTTACGATGATTGGGCAATTGAATACGGCTACAGCGTTGCAGCAAGCACGGCTGATGCAGAAGAAAAACGCCTTGAAGCAATTCTATCTCGCTCAAACGATCCAAAACTAACATTCGGTAATGACGCAGACGATATGCGTGCACCAGGTCGCCATATTGACCCACGCGTGATGATCGGCGATTTATCGTCGAACCCAGTGGCCTACGGTGTTGACCGCATGGAGCTTATCGACAGCCTACTAGGCAAGCTAACTGACACTGCACGTGTACAAGGCGAATCACACCAGCAGCTGTTAACCTCAGCAAATGTACTATTCGGCCAATATAAGCGCCAAGCTGACGTGATCTCTCGTCAAATTGGTGGCGTATATGTAGAACGTAACGTTGTAGGCACGGCTGATGATGTAAAACCATTCACACCTGTACCTCTAGCGCGCCAAAAAGAAGCGATGCAAGCACTTGCTGACAAAGTATTTGCACCAAACGTATTGGCAAACATGCAGCCTCTGTATAACTACATGCAGCAACAACGTCGTGGCTTCAACCACTATGGTAGGAACGAAGATCCGAAAGCGCACAAAATGGTCTTAGGCATGCAGAAATCAGTGCTAAACCAACTGTTACACCCAAATGTGTTACAGCGTTTATCTGACACGGCGCTGTACGGTAATGAGTACGCGTTAAACGACTTTATGACTGATTTAACCGCTGGCATTTTTGTGAAGAGCAAAGCATTAAGCACATTCAGCCAAAACCTACAGGTTGAATATGTAAACCGCTTAATCAAAGCTGCAGGCCTTGGTAAACCAAGCCGATATGACAACCTTGCTAAAGCAGCAGCGTTATATCAGTTACAACAAATTAATGACATGAGTGCACCTTGGGGCGCTGACACAGCCACTAAAGCACATCATGCTTACATTAAGCGCTTAATCGAGAAGGCATTAGACGCTTAATCACTCAGTTTGCATTGTGATGTTAAAAGGCCAGCGAAGTTTATGCTGGCCTTTTTATTTATTTGTTCTAAGTAATCTATGTCTTGAACAACTGCATTTTACTGGCTTCGATCGGCTGAATAGCCACAATACCTTGATTTCGTATGGTCACATTAAAGCGCTTTTGCCCACACTCAAGTGGATAAACGCCGTCTTCTAGCCCTTTGTTGGCCAAGCTGTTTAACGCCGCAGCAAACAACATGGTGTCATCTTCAGTCTGCTCGCCGCGTTTCGCCATATATGCCATACCTTGTTGCATCGCTTTTTCAACTACAATGCCCGCCACTTTTTTGCTGGCCTGCTGTTTAAACAATTTAAAAAGTAAGGTCTTAATCAACACAAACATTCCACCCCAACCTTGGTAATAATTTAACTCATCCTAATATAGCGGTTAGTCCCAATATTCGAAAATCATAATCAATTTAAAATGCAACAAGGTGTAAATATCTACCGATTGAGTCAGAGTTGCCCGAAATCGAACACTCCTTGTTCGTTACCGCACACACGTCATCTAGAAACCACTCACAAAAGACCACAAGCAATTGATAATTAATGACTTTAAATTTTGGCACAAGACTTCCTTAATCCTTAGCATCGTTACTTATATGCAGGTTTTACATGGATATTTCGACCACCACTCAGCACAAACCTAAACAACATAAATATATTTGGCTAACCGCGGGGTTAATGACTTTTGCATTACTCGTTTTCTGGCTAAATAGCCCGTCAATACCGACTTTAAGGACCGCTGAACTCGAAACAGCCACAGTTCAACAAGGCCCGCTTGATATTAAAATTCCTGTACTCGGAGAATATGCTTCACGGTACGAGCGCTTGATCAGTGCGCCCGAAACCGCACAGGTTACAGAAATCTTTATACGCGCAGGTGCAGAAGTAACGCCAACCAGCATCATCGCAAAGTTAAGTAATCCAGATCTTGACCAGCAACTCTTTGAAAGCCAATCACAGCTAGAGCGTATGCACTCAGAATTCGCGGCATTTAAGTTACAAAAGCAAAACGAACAACTGAACTTTCAAGCCGATCTGGCCGATATGCAAAGCCAAATTCAGGCTGCACAACTCGATGTAGATGTAAACCAGCGACTCGCGCAACAAGGGATCGCCGCCAAAATAGAGTTAGAACGTGCTGAGCTACGTTTATCGCAACTGCAAAAACGATTGCAGTTCGCGCAATATCGTTTCGAAAAGCAGCAAGAAATGCACAAACTTGAACTTGAGCAACAACAAATACAGCTTAATCAACAGCAAAAACAAGTGACACTCATTGCCGATAAAGTGGCAAACCTCACCGTCACAGCAGGCATCGAAGGCACTTTACAGCAGCTCGATATTGAACTTGGGCAGCGCGTATCTCAAGGTCAGGCCATGGCACGTGTTGGCTCTAAGTCTCAGTTAATGGCGCGCATTAATATTCCCCAACGTCTTGCTGAACGCGTACAACTGGGCGCGCAAGTTAACTTAAAACATCCACAAGGGGCATTTTCGGGCACTGTGCAACAACTCGGTTCAGTAGTTGAAAACGGGTTTATCATTGCCGAAGTTCACTTTGCTGAAGGCGCGCCGGCTAACTTACGCCCTGCACAGCCAGTTAATGCCTTAGTGTTTTTAGAACACCTTGAAAATGCGCTCTATATCGCACAACGTCCGGGCCTCTCGCCTTTAGGCACACAACCGCTTTACAAAAAAACAGCTCAGCAAGCGCAGCTTACACAAACACAAGTTCGCTTTGGTGAGCTGAGCGAACAATACCTTCTCATTCACTCAGGCCTAAAAGTCGGTGACATAGTTATCACATCTGATCTCAGTCAGTGGCATAATTTCAGTCAGCTTGCGCTTGATAACGACAAACTATAAGGAACGCACATGAAAACTTTAGTGACCATTAACAACATCAACAAAATCTATCAGCAAGGACAAGTAAACACGCATGCGTTGCAAGATGTGTCGTTACAAATTCAAGAAGGCGAATTCATTGCTATTTCTGGTCCTTCAGGCTGTGGTAAATCGACATTACTCAGTATTTTAGGGTTACTTGATACCGCATCTGACGGTCAGTATGTGTTGGCAGACATAGACACAAAAAACCTCAACGTCGATCAGCGTTCGCAAGTCAGAAATAAGCATATTGGCTATGTATTCCAGTCATTTAATTTGATCGATAGCTTAACTGTATTCGAAAACGTGGCATTGCCACTTGAACATCGTGGCGCGAGCAAAAAAGACATTAAATCCGCCGTAGAAAAACAACTTGCCGCCGTTAATATGACAGGTCGCTTAGATCACACGCCAAGCCAGCTTTCTGGCGGACAACAACAGCGTGTTGCGATTGCACGCGCTTTAGTAGGTGAACCCGATTTGCTACTCGTGGATGAGCCAACAGGTAACCTAGACAGTCAAAATGGTGATGCCGTGATGCAGCTGTTATTAGAGCTTAACCGCCAAGGTACAACCATTATCATGGTGACACACGACGAACGATATAGTCGTATGGCGAAACGCCAAATTCGTTTATTTGATGGCAAAGTCTTAGTCGAACAGCAGGAGGCAGTAGCATGAGTATATATCAACGCGCGCTGACACATGGGGTGCAAAGGCTGATCACAAAACCAAGGTTAGCCCTGCCGGTATTGATCACATTAAGTTTGACTTTAGCTGCCGTGCTGACAGTCGTTGCCATGAGCAGCAATCTAATTTTTAAGCCTTTGCCTGACATTAAAGACGAGCAAAATATTTATCACGTTGATAGGCAGGTACAGGTCTCTGAAGACTTTAAAATCTCGATTATTAACCGCCATGGTGCCGCCGAATTTGCCGATTATTATAAGCAAATTGGTGAGGTTGCAACCTTGCACGCCCGCGCCAATTTTGTACAGGTCAACGAGCAAAATCTCGCTATTACTAAGCTCACAGCTTCAAATAACTTTCAAACGGTTATTGCCAATACACCACTATTGATTGGTGAGATGCCAAACTTGAGTAATCAAGAGGGTGCAGTGTGGATATCTGAGAGTCTATGGCGTAACGCTTTTGCCAGCAGCTCAAATGTGATCGGTCGACAATTAGAATTAGAAGGAAACCAGTTGCTTATTCGAGGGGTATTCGCTGATTTTCGCTCGTTTTATAGTATGGATGATATCGTTTCGCAGCAAACGTGGCAGTTCTTTGATTTAGCGAGTCACTTAGCTGATGCCCCCTCAAATCGCTTTGGCGGTTCAAATAAACTGTTTATTAAAACGCAAAATCAAGTATTTACCGAAGAAATGCTCACCCAATTTTGGCAGCACTTATTCACAAAGTATGAGGCTGAGTTAACAACTTATGTAGATATGCTTGAGCAAATGGGCACATCTAGCAAAGTTGAGCTTTATCGCGCACATTTAATGAAAGATCAAAACACACTGATTGTTTTTCTATTTATCTCAGTGTCTGCATTGCTGTTCATGGCGACCTTAAACTTATTCAACTTATTCTTGTCTCACTATCAACAGCGCGAGCAAGAATTTGCCACCCACTTATGCCTCGGCTCTCCGAGAAAGCGCTTATTTATCATCGCCTTTTTAGAAAATCTACCGCTGTTCTTACTCTCTGCACTCGTTGGCCTGTTTGCCTGTGCTTGGCTTATTCGTGCTCTGCCTATTATCAGCGGTGGCAATATTGAAATGCTTTCACTGGTAAATTTAGATCTCGTGACTGTGAGTATGGCCATCTTCATTGTCTTGATCATCAATGCTGTTTTCTCTCTGTCTGCCATATTTCAGTGCGACTCGAGGGCGCTGAATCAACATATCAATACCTCTAACAAAGGGGTGAATGCTGGCAAAATGAGCCCGCTGACAAAAGCATTATTTATCGCTCAATTAAGCTCAGCCGCATTGATCATGACAGGTACTGCTCTCTTAGCCGAAGCCACTTACAACAAGGTGAACGTCGATTTAGGCTTCACGCCAGGTAATACCATGATGGTGCAAGTTGACCTTGAAGGGTTAGATACCCCGCTACCGACAGAAGAACAACAAAGAACAGAGGAACAACAGCGCCGCAACTTAGAAATCCTTGATATCAAAGCACAGTTATCATCTGCTGCATTAAGCATTCAGCCGCAGCTGAATATACTCGATTCTCAAGGTGAACCATTTGGTTCAAACATGATGATTTCTATGAACTTCGATGCCGATACGAATGAACAAATTACTTATATGTATAAGAACGTAGGCGCAGATTATTTAAACGCGTTTGGCTTAAAGCTTCTGGCAGGTCGTAACATCACAGCGGAGGAGCAAACTTCTTTAGCACAGGTCGCGATTATTAATGAACCTTTGGCATTGCAATTATCTCAGGATGGTACGATTGAATCAGCCATTGGCAAGCAATTAGGAACTTTACAAATTATCGGTGTTGTAGCTGACCATTATAGTATTGTTAATAAAGGCCGTGGCTATCCAACCTTAATGGCTCCCATTATTAATACAGCAGAAGCTGGTCTTTACGTCATAATGCAATTGCCTGAGGGACAGACGTTCAAGCAGTCAGAGCTTGAAACCGCCATGCTAAGTGCACATCCAAAGGTAAAACAATTACAGTTTGACTCACTGGCATCAATTTGGGACAACCATATCGAACAAGATCGCATTCGCTTTTACTTTATTTCAGGTTTATGCGTATTAACCTTGTTACTGGCCTTTGTTGGCTCAAATGCCATGGCGGTTGGTTTTAGTGAATTAAAACGTTTTGAACTGGCCATCAGAATGGCAACAGGGGCAACTCGTGTATCATTACTGAAGCGCACTTTGCAAAGCATCACGCCTTTATTACTGATCGCTGCTGGTATAGCCATTGCGTTATCAAGTATTGGCTATGGCGTGCTGCAGCAAAACCACAGTAGTCTGCCAGCACTTTCTTGGACGGCACTGGGCTTGTTTGGTTTTGCCTTGCTTGCTATCGTACTCTCAGCCATTACTTGGGTTGTTTGGGGTATTATCAATGCCGACCCGATGCGTGCTCTAAGAGAGTTATAATACCTATTCTCTGAATCATGGACCGGGCGGCTATGGTGGCCGCCCTAGAAAGAAGTACATATATTCATGCCCATATCAAAGCCCTGCATTTTAATTGTCGACGATCATGACGACATACGTTTCGCGCTCAGTTTATTACTCGAGCAAGCCGGTTTCCGTGTTGTTGAAGCCGAAAACCCATTTGCCTGCCAACAAGTATTAACGCGTTTGACCCCCGACTTAATTTTGCTTGATATGAACTTCTCTCGCGACACCACTTCAGGTCAAGAGGGCCTCGCCTTACTGCCTGAGCTTACAGCATTGAATATTCCGGTCATCTTAATGACCGCGTGGGCAAACATTGAACTTGCGGTAAAAGGTATGCAACTCGGCGCAAAAGACTTTGTTGAAAAGCCATGGCGCAAGGACGCCTTATTAGCACAGATCGCCCGGCATATTGAACCTACCAAAGTACAAAGTGATAGCACTTCAGCTTGGGTGGCACATTCTGAGAAAATGCAACAAATTGAGCAATTGGTTCAACAACTGGCACAAACAGACGCGAACTTACTGATCCTGGGTGAAAACGGCACAGGCAAATCACAACTTGCACAACGTATTCACCAACTCAGCCACCGTCGCCAAGCTCCCCTGATCAACTTAAATATGGCGGCCATCACAGATAACTTGTTCGAAAGCGAGCTATTCGGTCATCAAAAAGGTGCTTTTACCGATGCCAAGGCTGACCGTTTAGGGGCATTTAGCCAAGCCCAGTCGGGTAGCTTATTTATGGATGAAATAGGAGCGCTGCCCATTCATTTACAGCCTAAATTATTGCAAGTATTAGAAACTGGACAATTTACGCCACTGGGCGCGAGTGCGCCAAGCAAAGTTGATGTGCGCTTAATTGCAGCAACCAATCAGGATATTCCGCAAGCCATTGCTAATCAGCAATTTCGTCAAGACTTATATTATCGACTGAATACCTTTGTTATCATCTTACCACCGCTGCGAGGCAGACAGGCGGATATTTTGCCTCTTGCCGAGTACTTTATTGATAAATACAGCCAAAAATATAACAAAGCTCGACCAACTCTCGACCAAACAGCTAGCCAGCGACTACTTTCACATGACTGGCCGGGCAACGTCAGAGAATTAAGCCACACCCTTGAGCGCGCTGTGCTCATCTGTCAAAACGAGTCCATTGATGAAACACACTTGTTGATTGAAACGATGCATTCAGAGCAAACCTCTGAAGTGCCAGCAATGACCTTAGAAGCACTCGAAAAGCAGCGCATTCTGGATGTGCTAGCAGCGAATGAGTCGCAGATCAGTGCCTCTGCCAAGGTACTAGGTATTTCTCGTAATGCGCTTTATCGTCGCTTAGAAAAATATCAAATCGATTTGCCAGAGTAAGCCATGAGACATACTCAAACTTTCAAAGTAAAAACGCTCTTAACTGCTTCTGTACTGTTATTGCTCACTTTGAGCAGCGCTTTACTTTATACATGGAGCAGCGATGTGTTACTCACTGCCAGTGTATTTTCAGTCTTAGCTTATTTGTTCAGCTACATAGCGTACCGCATATATTTGGCTTGGTTTGAACCCATAAAACAACTACAAGCCTTTGTGAATGCTAAACAACAAGGGCAAACCAATCTCAGTTTAAACTTTACCGATCACAGCGCCCCCATTGCGCAACTTGGTATGCAACTGAGCAATCTATTTCATCAAGATGAAGCACAGCAACAGCCACTGTTTTTTTCACTGTTGCAGAGCTGGCCTACACCGATTGCAGTATTCGATGAACAACAAAAGCTGTGCTTTTTTAACCACAGCATGCATCAGGCGGTAAATCTACCATTACTCACCGGCATGCCACAGGTACAAACAGGCTTTAAAATCTCGCAGAATAATGTCTGTCATGATGATTTTAATCAACAATGGCAGTTACAATTATTTAAGCTTAAAGAGCAAGGTTACACGCTGGTAAGCGCCTTGTTTATTGGTGAGCAATTACAAAAAGCCAAGCGCCAGAGCCAAGCTGATTTGATTCGTATTTTATCACACGAACTCACTAATTCTCTGGCTCCTATGAGCTCGATGGCAGAGACCTTATTAGAATATGAGCCACTGCCCGAATCACAAACTCGCCAGGCTCTAACTCGTGTCAAAAGCCGCAGCGAGGCACTACTGAGCTTCATAAAAAGTTACGCTACTTTGAGTCGGTTACCTGAGCCACATGCTCAGCATTTTAATTTACAAGGGATCGTTCAAGCGTGCGCAGATGAGCAGAAAGTTGAGCTTTACTATTCTGGCGCCACTAATCTAATTGCTGATGCAATACAAATCGAACAAGTGCTGATCAACTTATTTAAGAATGCCAAAGAAGCAGCCGAGTCAGATGCAAAAGTCACAATACAAAATCAAGTCATAGGTAGTTGGCAACAGATCACAGTCTGCGATAACGGCCCAGGTTTTGCCAATTTAAGCAATGCACTCACACCGCTTTACACAACTAAACCATCGGGACATGGACTTGGCCTTGCTATCTGCCAAGACATTATAGAGAGACATGGTGGTGAGCTCTCTTTGAGTAACCACCAAGGCGGTGCAAAAGTGACAATACGCTTGCCACTTTGATCTTTATTATGCGCAAGTTTAGGCCAGCGCAGGGCGGCGATAGTAATGAATACACGCCATCTGCGCAGCATTGGTCAGTAAGATCATCACAAACGTGAGTACGTGTGCCACACTTACCTGCGTCATATGTAACTCTGCACTCAATCCGGTTAAACCTGCAATAAACTGCAGCGAAAAGTAGCGGGCACTCAAGTTCGACACATCCCCACTTTTAATCGTTTTATAAGTTTGTGGCATAACCCTAACTGAGCTCATCACTAAACCCACATAGGTTAGGCCATTTAACAAACTTGCCGCATCGGTATTGGGTAATAATAACAGCCCAAAAGGCAGTACCGAGCACAACAGCATTATCGCCAACTGCCTACGTTGCTTTTCATCTGAGTTATAACGCACAAAGTAATATAAGATCAGCGCACTCAAGGCGCCGGTCACCACAAATGGCAACACCATAAACAAGCGGTCAAAAAACAAATTGTAAGCAATAAAGTAACTACTCTGTGCCACACCAAAACTCATCATCATCAGTGACAGCCCTGACACACTGCGGTTACGGCGCACTTTATTAATTAAAGGCCAAAAGCTAAAAACTAAAATAAGGGATGAAACGATCGGCAAGTAGTCGAACAACGCTGGCTCCTGTAACGATATTGTGAACAAGTAAAAAAGGCGTAACCATCAATAAAACAAGATGTAAAACACTGATTTTTATTGATAATTTAAAGTGGGCGCGCATTTTAGTTGATAACTTTACAAATACAAGCATACAAGGTAAGAATAGAAATCGAGCAGTGCAAAGCTAGATTGACAGATAACAAGGAGCTGTATTTTGCGTTATTTAATTGTGTGTTTTTTCATCATCCCTTTGTTGCTGGGTTGTAATTCAACACAACCAAAGCCAGAACAAAAAATCGTCATTCCCTCTCCAATCTCATTGGCAAATCATACCTTATTTAAATCTCAACCCGTTCCCAGTGAACAGGAGATCTTCTCGCTACCAGAAACTGAGCAAACAAAGTTTTTAGAAAAATATAATCAACTAATACTCAAAGGGGTCAGAGCAGATACTGCCATTTCAAAGTATTTAGAAAGCTCGATTGATGGGTTCACTTACGACGGTGAAACGCTTACCGCGACCGTTGCTTTTAGCAAGCAAGCTGGCAATTGTGTCAGTCTAGCTGTGTTAACTCAAGCCTACGCAAATATAGCCGGTATAGAGACAAGTTTTCGTGAGGTTTCTACTTACCCTATCTTTAAGAAAGAAAAAGACTTAATGCTGGTATCATCACACTTCAACACCAAATTGTTCGCGCCCAAAGAAGAACCAGAAGATGAGAATTGGATTGAAATTATAAGAGCAGGCACTGTTGTTGACTACTTCCCACAGCAAAACACTTTTTATGTCGGGAATGCAAAGTACTCGAGCCTAGTTGCAAAATTTTACGCGAATTTAGCAACCGAAGCGCTCATCAAAGAAGATTTTGATTTAAGCTACTCTTTTACAAGCGAGGCCTTTAAATTCACCCCTCACAATCCAGAGCTTATAAACCTGTTAGCCATTTTGCATCGCCGTGCTGGAGATACAGATACAGCAAAGAAGCTATTTGAATTTGCACTCGAACATGAACTTTTAAGTAGCAACCTTATCGCTTCATATCGTTATTTAGCCACCCAACTTGGCGATGCTGAATTAGAAGAAAGGCTTGAAACTGAACTCGAGAGAGTAGCAAAAACTCCATTTGATTATTTACAAGTAGCGATTAAAGCAACAAATAAAAAGCAATTTAGCAAAGCAAAACGAATACTCAATTCAATCATTGAACACTACCCTTACCTACCAGAACCACATTTTGAATTGGCCAAAGTTCACTACTTACAAGGTCATCATGATTTAGCTAAAGTCGCTTTAGAAGAAGCTATCAAAATGTCTGATTCCCAAGAAAAAACGGGGATGTACGAAGCTAAGCTGAAGTCTCTCGAGCTCACACTTTAGTATTCTATAGTTAAAAAAGCCCAGCAATTTCTGGGCTTTGGCTAATTTCAAATAATATTGTTTCGAGTGACTTATCCATACCGTTATTGCTAGATTAGTTCCTTTATCGCAATAGTATAATTCAAACAGCCCCTTTTTTGGAAACAACTTTGGGATGTTAATTATGACTCAAAACTAAAAGCTGACTATTTATAAAACAGAGCCTTATAAGATGGGTTACCAAAGAAGCCTGCTTTAATAACCCAACAAGTCATTAACGCCTACAAATCAAACCAAAGCCCAAGCCATGCGCGGTTTTCATTTTCAAAACGTTCGCTTTCAACGCGGCTTAAGCCTATATCAATACGTAGATCACTGATCCCCGCAGGAGCGAATATCGCACTCCAATCGCGACCATTAAACCAGGTGGTCCATTTAACTCCATAGCTTTGCCCAAACACTTGGTTATCTAATTGGTGCTGTTGGTAGTAAAGCCAAGGCGCACCTTCTGACATTGCCACGCCTCCGCCATAACCTTGATAACGCTCAGCAACACCGGCAAAGAAAGGTAAGTCAGGCTTATAGATAGTATTTGCCATGACGTTTTGGTCAATCAGACTCGATCTAAAGCCCCCTAGATTCAACAATGTATCTTCTCGCTTCGCTTGCTCAGCTTGTATATACAAAGGCATATGGAACGCTTTACCGAATATTGTCGCTGCTAGGTTATAGCCCTGCCAGTCTACATCGCCTGATTTACCATCTAGCCACTGGGCATTGAGTTGCTGGCCAATCGCAAATGCCTGCTTGTCATATTGCCAGCTTTGCTCCAGTCCAAGGCGCAACCAGCGTTCGTCTTGGTTTCCTAAGCCTGTGTCTAGTTCACTCGCATGTACGGAAGCATGGCCGGTCAATGACAGCATATTTTGGCGATAGCTATGACTAACCTGTGCGCTAAGCCCTGTTTGTTGCAGTGTATGCGGTGCCATTGAAGCAACTTCTGCCCCACGACTTTGCGCTGCGGTATCTAGTTCAAATGAAAACGCCTTTGCCTGCCACTCGGTGTTGCCTTGTTGCATTTTTACATCGGCAAAACCACCAACTAGGGTGCTGTCGCCCAAGCTTTTACTTAGCCCAACATGCCAGCTTACTTCTTCCAAGAAATCAGACCCTTTTACTCCCAGATGCAACACTTCCGTACTGGCACTGTAATACTGCGAGCCCAAGGTCATGGATGCACTGTGCTCCCATTTATCATAGGGTTTACTTTGCAATGGCTGCTGATAAATTTGGGCATCATCAAGTTGCACAGCTGCATTTGAAAGTTTAGGGGCTTGCTTAGTGTCACTCAACTCAGTGACCAAGCGGGCAGTATTATTAATCTCCAGCGTGTAAGCATCTGGACCTTCTGATGAAACACTTAAATACAGCATTTCACTGTCGTTTAACTGCTGTGGAAAGCTCACCACATGCTGACCTTGGCTTAACTGCAACAACTGCTGCTTGCTAAAGTCATAAGCATATAGGTTAATCGCACCCTCTACGCCCGCTACGTAGAACAAGGTTTTATCGTCTTTGGACCAACAGGGCTGAGTTAAGAATTGGTAATCTTTAGGCGTTGGTACTTGAAAGCTGTTTTGTGTTTGTATATCTCGCACATACAACTGCCAATTTTGATTCAGCTCTGATTTTAAATAGGCCAGTTTATTGCCATTTTCAGAGAGCTCAGGATAATCGTATGTGTCGCCCAGTTGATTGCTTGAGAGTATGGTTTCAGACCCATTGCCAAGCTCTAAATTCACTAAGTGTGAATAACCAAAGCGTACTTTTTCAGCCACAATAGCGTTGTTATTTTTATCTATCGCAAAGCGACGAATACCGGCATCAGTCGTTAATTGTGTGACTTGGTTGTCATCGAGCGTCCACTGAAATAATTCACCTTGCACTGTATGCTGATCATTTGGTTTTTGCACCGATGCCACGAAATACAGAGTATTTTCGTCTTTCCAACGCGCATAGCGAATGCCTGAAAAATTACTTGGCGTCAGGGTGTGCTTTTTTATTCTGCCAAAGGTCTCTGGCACATTATCTGCCACATCTTTAGGATCTGCCGCAAGTAAGGCCTTTTGCTTTTCATTGAAGTCTTTTTCAGCTTTTTCATTGTCTTTTGTCGCATAGATATTAAGCTCAGTGCGACCCTTACTATCGCGTTCAGTGACGGCAATGAGTTCCCCACTCGGCGATAAGCGCAAGTTTTTAGCGTCAAACTTAAAATCATGCCATAACTTAGCGTCCAGCTCAGGTAAGTCTTGCGCAGAAGCCATACTCAGGTAAGTGTATTCGGCGACAAAGCGCTTATATAGTTTTGCTGGATGGTCGCCAAATACGCCCTTAAACGCCTCGTCAAAATCACGAGACTCCACCGCCTGCATACGAGTCCAAACAGCGTCTAGGGTCTGCTCACCATAGCTCTTTTCAAGCCATGCCAAGTATCGCACACCGATTAAATATGCCATTGAGCCACTCAAATAACTGTCGTCACCATTATTGAGCGCTGAATAAGGCAATAATGCGCCTTGGCGAGCGAATTCTGTGAGGAGGGCTTCAGTGTAGTTATCAAATAAACGACCTCGCCCTGTCATTTTCGACTCCATCAAGGTGGCATACCCTTCTGCCACCCAGCGCGGCATGATCGCAAGCGCGATATCGTATGGGTCCCATACATCACGAAGTGTTTGTCGCCATGTACTGCGGTTAGGTTGAGATAAATGCACCAAATGAATGTACTCATGCAAAATCAATAGCTGTTGCCAACCACTGCTGTTAGAGATCACGGTGTCTGATTGCGGTGGCGTGGTAAATAACGCCATTAGAGGTTGATCGGTACTTGGAATAGCAAAGCCGTTTGCACCATGGTTAGGGTCAAAGACCACCACATCGGCTTTGGCGTCTAGACTACGATTTTGCTGCTCAAGTACTTTATTGCGAACTAACTCAAGCTCGTGTGCGGCAGACTCTGCCCAGCGCTTATGTCCTTGCGTGTAATGCACATTGAAATGTTCGGTTTCTATGGTTTGCCACATCGGCGCGGCATAACTCATACTCGACAAAGACATGAGTGAGCCAAGGGCGACTTTTTTCATAACTGAATGCATGTTCCGTGATCCTTTCTCAAATATGCGTATAAGCATAAGGGAATCACATTGTTAAGAATGTAGGCAAGCCGTATGAAATTGTAACATGGTGTTATGTAGCCAAAACCAAGGGAGCTCAGAAAAAGCTATTCTCGCCCTGCTCTGGCTTTGCCAAAGTGATAAATAACGCCAAAATACCACCAGCCACCACAAACATAGTGACCGCCAACAGCATACTTAGTCCCATATAAAACATAGCGCTGGCTATGATTGCCGCCGCTAACCAAGTCGCAATATGATGCAAATATTTAAATAGCGGTGTGTACGCTCTGATATTGACTAAAGCCATTATCATTAATACAACGACAGCTAAACTTAAAACAAAGATCATCACCCTCTCCTTTAATTTGTTCTATACCAGGCACCATCCTTACAATTGATTATATGCAAATAAGAATCATTATCAAGTGATGTTTAATAAAAAAGCCACATCATTCAATGCAGCTTTTTTCAAATTAATTAAAAGTGTTTATACCCAGCGCAATGTAGTTATCAGAGTATGACTTTGCCCTGGTTCTACTGTGGCTGCGTCATCCATCACATTTGCAGCTTCCAAACACAGCATGGTTTTATATTCATCGTCTCTGAAATTACTTAAACGCTTAGACTTTTCAATCCACGGATTCCAGAGCACGCAAGATGTGGAGCTTTCACGACCCACTGCGATGTTACCGTCTGGTGTTCTAATAATTTGAACCGGTGCAGCTTGGGTATACACCATGTCTGTTTCACGGGCGAAACCGACAACTTCACTTTGATCAAATGGCCCTTCACCAAACTCAATAAACTTGGCGCCCTGTAAGCCATCCACAGTCGTCGCCTCAATGTTTGGCGTAGGGAAGTAGGTATGCAACGCTTGAGTTAAAGTAAATGAAGCATCTCCCAGATTCGTATTTGTAAGGCTAACTTTTAGCTGTTCAGTTAAATGAAATTCAACTTCAAGCTTGGATTTATGCGGCCAGTAAGTCTCATCAACCAAGGTCATAGGTAAAGAAAGCTTAATCACAATAACCTCATCGCTTTCATTTACTTCTTCTGCACGCCACATTAATTTACGTGCCACCCCATGAATTGGCCAATCAGGGGCGCTGTGTACACCAAACCATGGCCAGCAAATAGGAATACCACCACGAACGGCTTTGCCCTCTAAATAATCTTCATCTTCTGACACCCAGATCAAATTACCTTTGCCAACAGGCGTGAACTCTGTCAGTTGTGCACCTTGTAAAAAGATTTTGGCACTACAACGCGGACCATCGACATTTAAATACTCAAGCCCAGACTCCGTGCGCTGGATAGAAACTGATGCTGAAAGTTCCATAATTCACCTAATTTCAAAATTTTGATATCTCAACTACATTACCGAATAACTCCACTCAGAGTAAACACATAAACGTCTAAATGAAGCATCTTCACGCAAACGTCATACATCAATGCTATTGAAAAACTCGCAAACCAATAAGTCTGTGATAAGCTTAATATATTACATGTTAGCGAGACTAATTAATGAGCAAAAGTAGTTCTAAACTCTTTAATAAATGCTTTTGGCTGCATGCTGCAGGGATAATTTTTGTAGGTCTTGGTTTTCTGGGGATGGCCTTACCTGTGATGCCAACAACAATCTTTTTTATTCTCGCACTTGCCTGTTTTACTCGCTCGTCTCCTAAATTCGCCAACTGGCTACTCACACATCCTAAGTTTGGTGAGACTCTGAGACTTTGGCATGAGCATCAAGTGATCCCTACAAAAGGAAAATGGGGAGCAGGCTGTGGTATGTCACTTGGATACATTATCTTACTTTATAGCCAACCAGCACTATGGGTTTTAATTCTTGTTGCAAGTATCGAAGTGGCGGTGATGATTTATATTTTATCTAAACCTTCTGCACCGCCTGTCAGTATTTAATCTGTACACTTATAGGTATTGCGCCCAGCGCCTTTTGCGTAATAAAGCATATCGTCTGAACTTTTAATCAATGATTCAACCGAAGCACATGTCTTGGTGGCTGACGCAACGCCTGCGCTAATAGTCACAACGCTATGCTCAGATTGACTATGTTCTAGCGCCATACCCGCGATTGCTCGTACTAATGTTTTGGCAATAATCTTCGCACCTTGCAAAGGGGTATCAGGCAACAGCACTACAAACTCCTCACCACCATAACGACATACAGTATCAAGCGGTCGTCTAACGATTTCTTTTAGCTTGCTTGCTACTTGTTTGAGCACATCATCCCCCGCCAAATGCCCATAATAGTCGTTGTACTTCTTGAAGAAATCAATGTCGATCATGATCATTGAAAGTGCATGATCTGCACGATGATGCTGTTTTAACAATCTTTCAACTTCTGCATCAAAAAAGCGACGGTTATAAATACCGGTTAAACCATCGATGAAAGAGTAGTTCCGTAAAACATCGGCTTGAAGTTTGTATTTAAGATGAGTTTTTACTCTGTTTTGCAGCGTTTTCGGCACAATCGGTTTAGGCACAAAGTCCACAGCACCCGCTTCCCAGCACTGAAGCTGGCTCTCTTCGTTAGCATTAGAGGTCACAAATACTATCGGGATTTCAGATAACTTAGGCGTTACTTGCATCTTTTTACAGGCCTCAAGCCCTGACATACCTTCTAGTACCCAATCCATCAAAACTAAGTCTGGCTGCTCTTCTTGGCAATAGATGATTGCTTGCTCAGCTGACTCGACAGTTTTAACATTACATATTTCTTGCAGACACCCAACTAGCAGCCTACGCATCAGCTCCGAGTCATCAACGATTAACACTTCACAACTGGCAAGGTCACTGACATCTTTAAACATAACTTAACTTTTCCATTTAATAATACTAGGAGTACACCTTGCAGCTTTTAACTTAATCGTTCTAAACAAGTGCTGATATAAACAGCAATACTAAAGTAATCACTTAATTAACAGTGATAGATATAACAACTAAATGTGCAACCAATGAATACTTTTATCGACGAAGATTACAACAACTTAAATATCAAAAAGCAGACTCATAACCTAACCACACAAGTTCAGTAAACTATTATTACTCAGTTAGGATTATTTATACAGGCTCTTGTTGCAAGTTCCTCCTCAATCGAACACTCAAAAATGCTGATTTAAACTTATATAAATCAACATATTAATAATGATAGGCTGATACAATATGACACTTGCATGAATAACTTATGACAAGGTAAGACCAGTCGTAAAAATGTCATAACTGTTACCTATCATCGCCTCTTTTCCAAAATATAACAATAAAGAGGTACAGCTCATGAAAGGGCTTTCACGTCGCAATTTTATCAAAAGTGCATTAGCTGGTGTCGGCGCTGCCACGGTGTCTTTATCTTTAACTGGATGTGGTCACAATGACTCTAGTCCATCATATAACGACTTTGCCGTTGCGTTTAATCATGGTGTAGCAAGTGGCGACCCTTTAACTGATAGAGTCATTTTATGGACCCGAGTTACTCCTGAAGGTACGCCTAATAATGTCAATGTCAGCTTAGAAGTCTCTCTAGACAAGACATTTGAAAACATAGAATTTAAAGAGTCAATTTCTGCATTAGCGAAAAACGATTACACAGTAAAAGTCGACCTGACAGGGCTGAAAGCCAATACCCGCTACTATTACCGTTTCAAAGCCAACGAAAGCCCATCACCTATGGGCGAAACTAAAACCTTACCTGAAACAGATGTCTCACAAGTGAAGTTAGCGGTTATGTCATGCGCAAATTACCCAGCGGGTTATTTTCACGCTTATGCTGAAGCTGCAAAAATGCAAGACCTAGATGCAGTGCTACATTTAGGCGACTATATTTATGAATATGGCATGGGTGGATACGCCACTGATAAAGCGGCTGAGCTAGGCCGAATGCTACCAGAAGATAACCAAGGCGAGCTCATCTCTCTAACAGATTACCGCAAACGTTATGCGCTTTACAGAACAGATACAGGTCTGCAATCATTGCATGCAAAAGCGCCTTTCATCGCAGTATGGGACGACCACGAAGTTTGCAACGACGCCTATCTAGATGGGGCTGAGAACCATAATGACGATGAGGGCATGTTTGCCGACCGAAAAATGGCTGCCCTCAAAGCCTACTACGAATGGATGCCTATTCGCCCATACGTTACGGGTCAAACCGAAAGTCTATATCGCAAATTTGACTTCGGCTCTTTAGTGTCGCTTTATATGCTCGATACACGTCATGAGGCTCGAGTGAAGCCACTTGATTATCAAAATTATTTTGACCCAACATCAGGCCAATTAGATACAACGAATTTCCAAGCAGATTTGGCTTCTCCCAATCAACAATTGATTGGTACTCAACAGTTAACTTGGCTGACTGACAATATCAAAACCTCAGACGCTAAATGGCAAGTGCTTGGCCAGCAAGTGCTAATGACAAAAATGATGCTACCAGCAGAGTTACTGGTTGCCATGGCTAACCCAAACCCAGCTATCGCTTCACAAATGACAGAGCTGGCGCAATTAAAAGCGCGCACTCAAGCAGCAGACCCAACGCTAACTGAGCAAGATAAAATGCGTATCGGCTTTACTGCTCCCTATAACTTAGATGCTTGGGACGGGTATCCAGTAGAGCGTGAAGTCTTGTTACAAACAGCTAAAGCAGTAGACAAAAACATCGTCACCATTGCAGGTGATACCCATAACGCCTGGTCAGGTAAGTTATGCACTGCACAAGGCGATGTATGCGGTTATGAATTTGCGACACCATCAGTGAGCTCTCCTGGTCTAGAGTATTATCTTCAGTTGCCTGAATCACAGGCCAGCGAATTTGCTAAAGTACTTGAGCTATTGGTTGACGACCTAGAGTTTGCCAACGTCCATCAGCGCGGCTTTATGACTCTTACATTTACACCTGATATTGTTGATAGCCAATGGCACTTTATTAGCGACGTACATAGCAAAGTATTTGGGGTTGAAAATAAAAACCTAATCCAAAAAATGCTATAAGTCTCAACAAGGAAGATTAGGAAATGAGCTAATCTTCCTCCTTCAGTTGGCTTGACCCCTGCCAGCAAAAAGTCATAATTTGTCTATATTTAGTAATACTTAATAATCACAAAGAATATCTCATAATTAAACGGTAGGAATATGAATCAGCGCTCTATTAAGATTAAGCTAATCGCTTTTATTTCCATCACACTCATGTTGCTTGTTGCCTCATTAGTCACCATTAGTTGGGTACAGCTCAATGATAATAACCAAGTTCAAAGTGATCGTGTACAACGTGTTGTGTTAGACGAAATTAATGCTCGATTAACTGCGAAAGCGAGGTTGTACGCCGAGAAAGTCAGTGCTTATATCAACAAGGAGTATCAAATTCCTTACAGCCTATCTGGCGGCATAGCCAAAACAGCAGAGCAAGAACCTATTTCAAGACGAAGCCTGTATTTGATGATGTTGGGAGCGCTCGAGAAAAACCAAGGTATCTCGTCAATCTATGCGCAATTTGAAGCCAATGGCTACGATGGTAAAGACAGTCAGTTTGGTAGATCTGGTCAGACTCATTCGGTTCCTGGTGCAGGCTCTTTAGAAGTTTATATAACCCGTGATGCGCCGGGTAAATTCACGCAACACCAAATTGAAGATCCGGGCGAAAAATACCTTAATGCCCGCAATGAGTTTGGCTTTAGAGAAAGTGAATGGTATTTGTGCGCCAAAGATAATCTTAAGCCCTGTATTATGGAGCCGTACTTGTATGAAATCACACCCGGTAATTCTGAGTTAATGACTTCTCTCACCGTACCAGTGATTGCCAATAGTCGCTTTATTGGTTTAGTCGGGGTTGATATAAACCTGCCACGTTTTCAGACTCTCACCGAAGAAGTGTCGAAGTCGCTTTATAATGGTCAAGCCAAAGTCAGTATTCTCAGCGATATAGGGTTAGTCGTTGGCGCAAGCCACTACGACAAGCTGGCACGCCCCTTAACAGAGTCTCTGCCGGGTAACGCGGGCAAAACTATTATGGACAACCGTAAACAACAAACTCAACTCGAAATTGGCAGTAACCTCGTTTTCACTATGCCCATTGAAATTAAGGTCGCCAATACAACTTGGAGCTTGGTCATTGAATTACCGAAAGATCTGGCGCTTGCGCGCGCACAAGAGTTAGCGGAACAACAGGCTGAAGACAATGCCTCTGTTGGCTCCAGCATGATCTTTATTGGGGTGATCACATCGGTTATCGCATTGGCCCTTTCTGTGGCTATTTTAAAGACCATTATCGACCCACTAACAGACATCAAAGATAGAGTCGAGAATCTTGCAAGTAATGATGGCGATTTGACCGTACAACTCGACGTCACGCAGCATGAAGAACTCATTGCCATAGCAACAGGTTTTAACCTATTCACACAGAAACTGCGAAATATGGTGAATGACTTAAAAGGGCTCGCCAACAACTCTTATCAGCAATCAACCAAAACCTCGAAGGCAGCAGAAGACATTAAAGCCAAAGTAAACATGCAACATATGGAAATCGACAGTGTGGTAACCGCCATCAATGAGCTCAGTGCCACCGCTAGCGAAGTCGCCCGTTCATCAGAAAATGCAGCGGCTTCAACCAATGCGACCAACGAAAAGGTAAAACAAAGCGAGCGCGGTATCTCTGCCGCATCCGACTCTGTACAGGTGATGTCTGATCAAATTGCCAGTGCCAAAGAGTCTATCAATGCGGTTGCCATTCGTAGTAGCGACATTACACAAATTCTTGATGTAATTCGCTCAATCGCAGAGCAAACCAACCTACTGGCTTTGAATGCTGCCATTGAAGCGGCTCGCGCAGGTGAGCAAGGTCGCGGCTTTGCCGTTGTTGCCGATGAAGTCAGGTCTTTGGCTTCCAAAACACAAGACTCAACCAATGAAATCAGCCAGCTCATTGATAATTTACAAAATGAAGTAAAAACGTCTGAAGACATCATTGAACGCTCTGTTGTACAAGCCAGTGATGCCATGACCCATTGTGGCAGTGCCGCGGCACAAATGAGTGAAATGGTACAAGCACTTGATGATATCTCAAATGAAGTTACCCAAATAGCGACCGCTGCCGAGCAGCAAAGCGCGGTAACCGAAGACTTAAGTGCAAACATGACAGGGATTTCAGATGCGGCAGCAGAACTCGCGCAATTGGCTGACACCATTGAAGATGCCGCACAAGATTTGATGAAACTGGTCGAGCACAAGAACAGTCAATTAGGGCTACTTAGAACTTAAATATTCTCAACATTCGCTTATTAAAAAAGGGCCACTCAATTGTGACCCTTTTATTTTTTAAAGACTTGAGAAAGAGAACTTTAGCGGCTTCTCTGTGTTATTTTGCCAAGTAAAATCAAGACCTATATCAGCATAAACATATATAGATCGCGAGATCTCTTTTACAAGCTTTCCTGCCATAAATACCTGTAACTTGACCATGTAATCAGTCGCAAGAGTTGTTAACTCTTTTTCAAGTTGCTTTGAAGTAACTTGCTCTCCATTTAACAACCAAACAAGTTGATACTGATCACCCAAGTTATCTTCATTGCTCACTGCTAGCTTTAATGTCGCATTATGCTGAGCAAACAAAATAGCGATTTTTTCATGAGGTAACTCTTCAACCGTGACAGCACGCTGATGTGTAAACTGTGCACCAGTTACAGTTACCAAAGTTAACATTACATCGTATGTTCCAGCCTTCGTAAATTGCATTTCATAATAAGGCTCAGAAGTGTTGATTGACTCTTTCTGCGCAACTAAAGACCACACATATGCTTTGACTGATATGTTGGTATTGTGTGTCGCTGTTAGTTGACAAGTTAGACCTTCAGCAGCACATACAAAGTCCAAATTAGGGTTTGCTTCTCTTATAAAGCTCACTGTTTGCTGATCAATAATTTGCCTATGTTTCCTAAGGATAAAAGTATAGCTAGATATCTCATTCGGTAACTCGAGGTCTAATTTGCCCTCGTTTAATACATACTCCTGCCCTGCAATCACAAGTGTCACTTCATATAAAGTAGGCAATGGCGAATTCAACGAGAAGAAAAAAGTGTCATTAATTTGAGAGACATTAAAACGCACTTCAGGAATTGGCTCTGGTTCATGAATGTGAACGACCTCACTTGAGGTAAACTCCGCATTCGAGTCGGGCACCTGAAGTGTAAGAGAAACAGCAAACTCACCATAGCCGGCAAAGTCATATTGAAATGCGTCCTTAGACGTTTTGGTAATCGTTTCATTCTTTAATTGCCACTGATAAGTAAGGTTATTATCTGGCAAATCATGAGATGCTGACAATTCACATTGGGTGCCTGTTAGCACACACTGGATCGTTAAGTTCGGCAATGTCATTGGCGTAACTAACTTAGATACCTCTTTCACAACTTCACCTGATTTTAGTAGCTGCAAGGTAACTGTTTGTGCCGTTGTAAAGTCATGAGCTATTTCTTTTTCATGACTAGATTGCAACTGACCATCTATTAGCCAATTTAAAGTAAAGCCTTCTCCTAATTCACTGTCTGCTAGCAGAGTAATAGTGCTATTAATTTGTTTCCCTACAACTAAACCTAGCTCAGGCGAAATTTTAATGACCTCACTTGAGGTAAACTCCGCATTCGAGTCGGGCACCTGAAGTGTAAGAGAAACTGTAAACTCACCATAGCCGGCAAAGTCATATTGAAATGCGTCCTTAGACGTTTTGGTAATCGTTTCATTCTTTAATTGCCACTGATAAGTAAGGTTATTATCTGGCAAATCATGAGATGCTGACAATTCACATTGGGTGCCTGTTAGCGCACACTGGATCGTTAAGTTCGGCAATGTCATTGGCGTAACTAACTTAGATACCTCTTTCACAACTTCACCTGATTTTAGTAGCTGCAAGGTAACTGTTTGTGCCGTTGTAAAGTCATGAGCTATTTCTTTTTCATGACTAGATTGCAACTGACCATCTATTAGCCAATTTAAAGTAAAGCCTTCTCCTAATTCACTGTCTGCTAGCAAAGAAATCGTATTATTTACTTGCTTTCCAACAATGAAAGTTAATTCTGGCAATACCTCTTCTAAGGTTATTTGCGATTCGATTGAAAACTCTGCCCTGCCATCTATCGTCATCATAGAGAGCGCCACATTAAACACGCCATATGCTTCAAAGTCATAAGTGAATGGTTGAGCATCTTGCCTAGTAACTTGTTCTCCTGCCAATGTCCATTGATACTCAACAGCCTCAGACAATGAATTATGACTCACGGTAAACTCACATTGTGTACCTTGCGCTTCGCAAGTTATAGCCAAATCAGGATCGGCAATCAGTTCAATCTGCTTTTCAACTCTACTAAGCACGCGGTCATTCTCAACATGCTCAAGCGATATAGCATATGCACCTTTTGCATTCACTTCTCGCTCTAACTTAATGTCAGTTTGCTCAATAACTTGCTCAGGTAAAATCCAACGAAACATAGCTTGCTCACCATAAGCCGGCAAAACAGTAAGATGTAATGTTTGTTCAACTTGCTTGTAACTAAAATCTATCGGCGTACTGGGTGCACCCGCCTCAATGTGTACTTTCAAGTCCACAGACTGACTTAGCTCATTCGCTGTACATGCGCTTACTGCGGAATCATCAATACGTAACCTCACCAACATATCGCCGGGCACAGCATCAACATTGGGTAGCTTAATGGCAGTATTGTACTCCGTCGTGCTTAGTACCTTTTCGTCATCTGAAAACTGACGATCTCGGTTTAAATCATAAAATACCGACAATACTTTATCGGCGGGTATATTATGCAGTTCAAACTCGCCTAATGACTGCTGATACCATGCATTCTGCGGCACCAAGAACGTATAGCCTTGCTCCAAAACAAAGTCTTCACCATTTATGCTTAACTGATTTGATAGCACATTCTCGGTGTCTGGCTGACACCAAGGGTCTGCAAAAATACTCAAAAGCCTATGGCCTGTTTTGGTCTCACCTTGCGTGTTTGTCGTTTCAATAGAAAGTATGTGTTCGCCTGATTCTAAATTAAGTTGCGCTTGTTTAATGGCATCAAATTGAGATTGCGTATTGTAATTTGACTTCCACTGATACAAAGGTTGTTCATTAAGACGAATATTCAAGGCACTTAACTCGGCTTGCTCAGGCTCTGCTAAGGCATAATTGATCGAGGTATATAAACGCTCAATAGAAAAATCGAGGTTATTCACTAAGCTATTTGTTGGGATTAAGCCAACCTCTTGCAACTTAGCCGATACTCTCGCTTTGTCTTGCTCTTCAGCCGCATCTATCAAACAAAATGCCGCATGCTCAAACGTAGTGTTTTCTACAAAGCATGACTGCGCTGCTTTCATGGTTAAACGGAAGGTTTTTGCAATATCCCACCCTTCAGAAATTGACAGGCGATAAAAGAAGCGATTAAAAATCCCTGCTTGATAATGTGGACCAGGCGTTTTCGTTTCGATATCACGCCAATCATCAATACTCTTACCATCTGTTCTAGGTGAGTATAAATAACGCAGTGCTCTATTATGAACAAATTTGTCCCAGGCCACGGCATAATAAAAATTACCATCAGAGGATAACTGTTGATGCGCATCAGACTCTATAAAGTTTTGTTCGCCACCTGCCTGTAATTTTTTATAAAACTCATTTCGCACTAGTACAGCAGTTAGATCAGCAAACGCCTCTTGAATCGCAGCCGTATCATTAATTCCATAACCAATTGTTGAGTTCCAGGTTAATAGAGCGTGACCAGTTTCATGAGCGATCATATCTAGCGAAGTGGCATGTGCAAACCTACCATCGGCAGCCGAATCTGAACCTAGTAAGACCCGTCCATCCGTCCAAGAGCTAGTGTATTTCGCAGCGTTGCCATGCACTACAACATTAAGTTGCTGCAAACAATATTCAGCCCCCAACTCACATGGAACGGCCGTATTTGGATACATAGCAGAAAATACTTTATGCAAGATATCCATAGTAATACCCGCATAAAAGTGCGCATCATTTTCAGCTTGAAAAGCACCATATCCTAAATAATTAGGAAAAACCCTTGAAAGGTTTGCACTCTCTAGTGCTTCACCATTACAGGCGTAACTGTAAACCGGATAATCAACTGTATTCCGGCGGGTAGCCACAGCGGCGTTTTCTAAAGAGCAAACACCATTTTCATGATTTACAACAAACGGATAACCTTTGTATTTAGAAAACAACTGGCTATTTTCATCTCGATACACCAAGTTGTATTGCTCTGGAACATAGGGAAACTGCGCTCTAGCTCGAGGATGATCGGGTATCACAGCAGTTTGACAGTCTTGACTTGGAAGGTCTGGCGCCTGAGCACATAGCAAGCCCATTTTTGCATTACCCATCATGGCGGGTACGGCGAAGTGCGTATTTTCTGCTGCAAAAGAAAAGGTTGAAGCAGTTAAAATCAACGGCATAAGCAATGCCATTAAAGCATGACGTTTCACTAATTAATCTCCTTATAAGTGATAACACCCAGTTTACATACTGCGTACCTTAATGACTAACACATTTTGATTAAAATGGGAGATTTAATGTGAAAAATCATAATAATGCATGTAATTTTCAGAGAACTTGGGCAGTTGCGCAGTATGAAAAAAGCCGACGTAAGTCGGCTTTGCTCTTCTGGGCTTATTTACTTATCTGTATTCAAACTATTTAAGTAGTCTGTATGCCACTCTACAGGCAAACGCTTCAAGACATCTTCTACAGACTCTTTGTGCGTATCAAACTCATTTTCAGACTGCATTGCTAAGTCGCCTACTGAAATGCCGTTCGCAAACATCACAAAACTTTCGTCTTGCTCAGTGTCACCATTGACTCGTTCTAACTTTAAGTTATAAACATTGTCTTTATAATCAACTTGTTCATAACCCGTAACTGTCGCTAAACCACCATTGACTTGAATTTTATCGCCTTCTTTTACATTGAGTGCCCAAACAGGCTGACCACCTTCACGTAAAACTGGATGCGACTCTGTTAAAGTTAAAACTTGTCCTTCGTCAGTCGTAAGCTGGATCATAGGTAAGTGCTCAACGCCCACAGAAATATCCGCAATACGTAAAGTTTCTTGCGTCTTAGGTGAGAACTCACTTGCACCTGTGACTAAATCACCAATATTTAAAGTTTCTATCGCAACAGAAGAGCCATCTGCCATTAAAATGAGTGAACCTTCAGCTAAGCAGCTATAAGAAAATTGAAGGGGTGCTTGTTCATATACAGCACCACTTTGTGGTAATGCTGGTGCTTCGGTAGAGGCGATAATATAAGAGCTATAGCCTGTTTCAGCGTGGTAATCATCACCAGAAATACCAAAGTATAATTCAGCATCACTTGGGCTACCCATCCAGTTTTCTTCTATCGCGATATTTAAGATCCAATAAGCATCTTGACGACGTTCGAAGATGCCAGGTTTCGCAAATACACCTTTATCTCTTGGGATATTCCATGACAACACTGACATTGGCATCCAAGTATCGGCATCGAAGGTATAGTTAATGTTAAAGTACTGACTAAAACTATTTCTAACATGGTTAGTATGGTTAGACAGCTTATCAACAAAGCTATCTTTGCCTTGGATCATGACATCTGTTGGCTGAACATTGTTATTTTCTAAAACACCGTCTTCTTTAAATAGCACTTTAGAAATATAAGTTGGTAACGTGATCTGACCTTGGAATGGAATTGTGACATGTGGAATATTGTTATAGTCACCGCCAGCTTGGATCATAGGGTAATCACAATCACCATAATCACGGTTCAAACATACCATGATTTTTCCATCTTGCCCTGACACATTCTTATTGTTTCCGTCTGCCTTCTTCCAATCTTTTGGATGATTTACAACATGGTCAAAAAAGTTATTTGCCGCAAAACTTGCGACCTGAAGTGACTCCTTTTCTGCATATTTAAACTCATGGGCTTGCTCTGCACCAAAGAGAACTGGATCTGGCTCAACTGGACCAATAATGATTGGCTTAATCGGAGGTAAAGGCTTAACGCTGACCAGCGTATTCTTATTAGTCATCGGGCGGCCTAGCTCTTTGCTCAACATGCCTAAAATAGCATTTCTATCGTACTTCACTTTGCCCTTTTTCAGGACCTTAGTACCATCATTGAACAACACATAAGCAGTGCCTTCACCATAAATAGCTTTCGCTTTCTTGACATAATCATATGCACTTTCCAATGTTGCTTCACCACCAATCAGCTTTCTAGATGCCGAAGCCGACGCATCGCCGAAGAAGCGAGAAGTTTGCTTAGTCGTGATCTGCTCGCCTTTCTCATTCACAAGACGGATTGTCATGACAGTCATTTTTGTCGACTTAGGCTCTGAGTTAAGTAAACGCACCTTAAAAAGTTTTGTGCTCCCTTCTTGCACGATATTAAAACCTAAATGGCTAAATAGTGACTCTAGCTCCTTATCACTCTGAGTAGAGAATGCTGTATTCATGGTTCTTGCTGTTGCGAACAAGTCATTGCTCACTAATTTTTGAGGGGTGTGCAACTCTTTATATAATTGAGGGCTGTTTTGTGGCGTCCAACCTGCATCAGCAAACATGTCTGCGAGCTCAGCGCGCGCCTCTGCACTATCTGGGTCAAGATACTGAACGCCATCTTGTTGCATATTTGAAGCAAGTGATACCTTTACTGCATCTTGAGCGATTGGTTGTGCATGTGCAGTGATACTACCCAACGCCAATGTCGAGCTAACGGCCAAAGCCAGTAGATTGAATTTCATCTTTTTTCCTTAAAATTTAAAAGTTATCTTATTTATTTATATAAAAGTTAAATGTTGCACCCCCTTCAGGGGCAATACAGGCTGAAGAAGATCCAGCTTGTTCGAGGGTGTATGCAGTTACGCATACAGGAACACGACTGCCATCAAACTTAAAAGAAAGATTCGTGTTCTTTTCATCTTGACTAAAGATTCCATCTTTATTTCGGTCAACCCAATAATCTGATCGCAGTAACGATGTGTCTTCAAGGTTGGTATTGACGAGCACAGAGTTAATTTGTGCATTATTACAAGCCGACTTAATTTCTGAATCAGGCAAAACGTCTCGCGCATACTTCGTTTCACAACTCCAAAAGGCCCATGAGCTCATCACATCTGTATGTATCGATAGAATTTGTAAATTAGGCTGAGTAACAGGCGCTGCTGGCTCAACTATGATTTCTTTGCGAATCGTTTTTGGAGTGTCGTCAGGATATATAACCGTTAGTAGCACAGGGTAAGTGCCTGCTTCATTAAAGATATATTCCCAGTCTCTCGTTAGGTCACTCTGCTCGTACCGCTTTTGTTCAACAGACCAGAATACCTTTTTATAAAGGTCGATATTTTCCACACTAAACAGAATTCGCATCGGATCTAGAGGGTCTGCAGTGGTGTTGAACACAATCTCTGGCTTTGCATTCTCAATGTTCACGACTGTGCTAGTCGTAAACTGTGCATTCAGGCTATCTAGATATACCGTCAGATTTGCGTTGTATTGACCACTGGATTGATAATCAAAGATGAAATTACTTGTATCCGCTCTTGTATCTTTTGTATCGACCTGATCGCCAAATTGCCAAAAATACCTTGCTGAGACTGAGTTTGGCAATGGTAAGTGTTGCGTTGAAAACAGACATTGCGTCCCTTCAACAGCACACTGAATTTTTAAGTCCAGAGACGCAACTGGCTGTACTTTTTTCTGTTGCGTTGCAACTACCTTTCCATCACGAAGAGAGTCTATCTGTACTAGCGTTTCAGCTGTAAAAGCGCGGATCAACGTATCTGTATTCTCGGCTTCTAGGTTACCGTTAAAGTACCAATTAAATGTATGGCTGCCTTGTCCTGTTGCTTGTGCAGTTAAAGTTATTTGGTCGTTCACTTGCTGCGAAGAAAAATCAACGCTTTGAAGATTGCTACCTGATTTAAGGTTAATTTTTAAATCAATAACTTGAGAGCCATTCGCAACTTCGCATGCACCTTTTTGTGTATCATCTATGCGCACCCTGAGCAGCATAGGTCCTTCATTAACTTGCTCTGCACCTAAAAGCTTAAATGAAGCCCCTTCTGAACTATCAGTTTGGGTAAAAATCAGCTCATTACTATTGTTGTCATCTTCAAATACACGATCTCTGTCTAAATCAGCAAAAACAGAGACCACTTTATTGTTTAAGTGCGTATTAAAATCAAGTGTCAGTAAATCTTGGCTATATAACGCTGTATTTAGTGCTAACTGCTCGAACACTTTTGTTACATTCAACTGCTCTTCGTTCACTCGTAAAGTTGTCATTGCATCACCAATCATCATTGGCTGGCAACGGGCTTGATCAGCGCTGTAAACATGACGAGCTGCAGATAAGGTTTGACCATTAGATAATTGTATTTCTAACTCAACGAGCGCAGCTCCTAACGGCATAGATAATCGACCAGTTTTTACTTTGTTAAAGCTACCCTGACCACTATTTTTTTGCCAAGCGAGATAAGGCACGCCATCAATTGACACATTGAAGCGCTTAACTTGGTTATTGCTGAATCGGTTATCTGTTACAGAAAAGCGAAGCTCATCAAGTTGGCGCTCAATATCAAATGCAAGATGTTCGCTTTGAGACTGCCAAGATACAATACCTACTTGTCTTAACAGTTCACCAATGAGTGCTTTATCTTCATAGTCAGCTTGAGATTGAAAACACAGACCGGCCTCGTTAATGCCACTGTCTCTTCTGAAGCAGTTATTTGCAGCTTTTAGTGCCAATTTATAAGCCCGCTCAACACTCCATTGTTCTGAAGTTGCGAGTAAATAAAAGAACTTATTTAAAGCCCCTGCTTTTTGATGCGGGCCATTCGCCTCGGCTAAGTCACGAGTGTCATCAATACTGATTAAATCGAATCTAGGCTGAGCAATATATCTGAGTGGATTACCACTAAAATTAAAGCCTGTGCCCATCCACCACATTTTCTCCGCACTATTTTGCCAAGCAAGCACCATAGGGCTTTGCAAGAATGAGTTTGCAGCTCCCCCATCAATATGGCGAATATAGTAATCTCTCGCAGCAAGTGCCGTCATATCCGAAAACGCTTCTTGAACAGCTGATGGCTCTTCACCTTGGTAAAGCAATTCACTATTCCAAGAAAGTAGTGCATGTCCTATCTCATGAGCCACAATATCGAGGGAGCTGGCATGAGAAAATTGCCCTACAACACTGCCGCCCTCCGCAAGGTTTACAAACTCGCCATCCCAATCGCTGGAGTATTTTTGCCCTTCAACACTATAGCCGACACGTTGTTGGAGTTGCTTTAAGCAGTATTGGCCACCCCACTCAGGGCATAGCTCAGCTTGCTGAGGATATAGCTCAGCAAAATAATGAGCTGCCATTTGCATCGTCACTGAAGCAAATAAATGCGCGTCATTTTGCGGCTGAAATGCACCACTTACCGTATACTGATATAGTAAACGACTGGTATCAAAGCTTTCTTCAGGTCCTGTCGGACAATCATATTCAAAGCTTGTGAATTCACTTGGTAATACGTTACGCTTTGGCTCAACCGTATTAACCAACTGATTTCGCAAGAAGCACTTTCCTGAGCTGTGCTCAATGATCATTGGATAACCATTGAACTCGCTAAATACAGGCGAATCAGGGTTATTAAATTCAACCGTGTAATGTTTTGGCGGCACCGGAAATTGTGCTGCGATACGAGGGTTATTAGGTACGGTCAACTGCTTACACTTTGTTGCAACGCCTGAACTGTCTATCGTTTGCGGTGCATGAATACAATTAACACCCATGTTGGCATTGCCGGTCAAAGCCGGTACAGCATAATATTGTGTCGCGAAACTGGGGGCATTAACCCCCAGTATGCCTAGCACGACTGTCGTTAAGTACTTCACAAAAATATCCTTTTAGTTAGTTTTGACTAAGTTTTTAGAAATGATGCGGGTTAAATTGGTTGCTCCGAGATAACGGCCATTTTTTTAGTTTTCAAATTCAATAAGAATTTGGCGATGTACCCCTGTTTGATTTGCTCAAACAAAATGAACTCAACATCACTGTCTAGTCGATAGGTAACTTGCCCTGTGTAGAGTATGGTTTTGTCAGTTTGATAACTTAGAGTGTAAGTAAGATCTTGCCTATCATCGGCAATCACCCCAGGTAAAAACCTATCGATTCCTGCACCTAATGAAATAACAATTTCAGTGTCATTCGATAACTTTTCAGTAGCAGATAAACCATGTTTTAGGGTATTTGGTAATGCATTACCAACGATAGACTGTATATTGACGCTCGCTTTAAGATCAGCATATGCGACATTCTGTAATTCGATGCGGTTCTGTCCTGTCCCGCCATCAATTACATTGACCGAAGATGAAAGATAAAAAATATCATTGCCTTCACCACCATATGCACTCGTCAAACTAGAAGAAATAAAAAAGGTGTCATTCCCTTGTTCACCAAATAAATCATCACTCCCTGCTGTGCTATGCAACACATCATTGCCTAAACCACCGTAAAGGGCTTCATTACCAGCGCTGTCACTTAACGTGTCATTACCGGCTAAACCTTCAACTTTCTCAATACCCTGCGCAGGGATCAGTTGGTTATCTAACGCATTGCCTTGTAATATTTCGACACTTTGAATATTGGTATGTAATTGGGTGAAATGCTGCTCACCATCAGCGAGTCGAATGGTATCTTGGCCCGAACCACCAATAATGGCATGGCGACCATAACCTAAATTAGTAATGAGAAATAAATCGTCACCTTCTGCCCCCTCGAGCTGATCTACGCCTAAAGAGCCGTAAAAGGTGTCGTTCCCCCAACCCCCATCAATGATGTCATCACCTTCTTCACCGTATAAATGATCATCACCATCGTAGCCAAAAAGCATATCATTGCCTTTGCCACCATATAGTCTGTCATGGCCTGTTTGTCCAAACAGCCAGTCATCTTGATCGCCTGCTTGCAACAAGTCGTTTCCATCGCCGCCGTCTAGTGTATCGGCACCATCTCCGCCAAAGATTTGGTCATCGCCATCTTCACCGTAGAGCTCATCATCGCCTAACTCGCCGTACAGCAAATCTGTGCCACGGCCGCCATTTAGCGCATCATTGTCATCTCCACCTTTTAAGGTGTCGTTACCTTCATCACCAAATAAGGTGTCATTGCCTGATTGACCAAATAGCTCGTCATTCCCAGCCCCACCGCTGAGCGTATCATTGCCGACACCACCATCTAAGTAATCATGCCCGAGATGACTACTGCCATCACCAATTAAAGTATCATTGCCGCTTTCACCAAATAGTCGATCATTGGCATCTCCACCATTTAATGTGTCATCTTCAGAACCACCTCGTAATTCGTCTTCGCCTTCATCACCAAAGAGTTGATCTCGTCCTTGGCCACCAGATAGGGTATCGTTTCCACTTTGCCCATAAAGTTCATCATCACCTTCTTCACCTAGCATATTATCAGCACCTTGTCCGCCTCGAAGGTTGTCATTGTCTTGTCCGCCTTGCAGTAAATCATCTCCACTTCCTCCAAGTAAGTAGTCTTCACCACTACCACCATAAAGAGAATCATTACCTTCATCACCAAACAAAGAGTCGAACCCTTGCCCACCAAATAATTTGTCGTCACCTGCTAACCCAGATATGTCGTCATCACCATTGGTGCCACGTAAAATGTCATCACCTTCTGTCCCTGTGACCGCATTTAGAGTCGCCTTATATGCCAAATAAGCAGGTAAACTTGTTGGCATAATAAAGGTCCGAGTGTTGAGCTGTGCAGGAGCAGCCGAGAGCCCCAGACTCAATAAGGTTGTAATAAACATAAACTACTGAACTCCTTGGCTGATATCTCGAACTAAAAAAACCGATGCGGCACTACTTGAAATTCGCCATGGAACAATTTGCGCATTCGTCATCGCGATGGTTTTTAAAGCCGGAGAGGATTGACCAAGGTCAGTCGTTGCAGTCCAAATACGGCGCTGATATTTACCCATTTGTAATGGTGCTACATAAGAAAAACCCTGGCACCCACCAAAAAGAGTCATCGCTTCTTTTAAGTTCGGCAGGCGCCAATCTGTATGACCGCCAATCACAGCTTCACTAGCAAACTGAACCGCTTTAAGTCCTGTCATTCTCGAGCGCACTTCACTGTCAGACATACATTCTCCTGTCGTCGGACTAATTGCGCATGCACTCCACATCAAACCAAATTTATAATCAGTAATGGTTTGTTCTAAAACAGGACTATATCGGGCCACTTCTGGAGCATCATTACACTGTGCTATAGAGTTGGGTAAGTAGCTCATAGTACCCAGCAGGGTCGCCATAATAATTGCTTTATTCATGTTCACTCTCCTGCTATAAGTAAGAAATGGTAAGCATTTGAACTGCTTGACCATGAGGAAGTAAGCGTGCTCGGGTACCAGTTAACGATATAGTTTTGTCCCGCGTCTTCAGTTGAACTTAAAAGCTGCAGACGAGAAAACACGCGTCCAAGTGCTGGCTCAGACCCTGTTAGCCAATAAAAAGTATGTTCACTTTGGTTTGTACTCAGCACAGAGAGTAACTGTGGTGCACTGGGTAACAGCCAAGTCTGCTTACCACAACGCTGCTTTTGGTTTAACGCAGTAATATCAGCGGCTATTTCAACTAAGGTTTTCTTCGTTTGCAGGTCACCGTTTTGCTGATTTTTTAATAACCAAACTGACCCTGTGTGATTATCTCGAAGACAAGCTGCTTGGCTTGAAAAGGCCGGTAAAACCGCGCCACTATCGGAGAGAAAATCAAAGTCAAAGCCTTGTGGTCCAGCCCCTTGCTTAAGTAAAACTTCTGAAGCATCCCTTCCGCTTAACGCATCAAGTCCTGCCAAACTTTGCAGGCTATCTTGTGCCCAACGTGCGTTTTTATCTATATAAGACACATCCCCTGTGTCATTTAATCGCTGGGAGTTTAAAACGTTAATATTGGTTTTTACTGATAACACCACATCTGGTGAAAGGGTTAAATTAAGCGAGAAGCTCAAGTCTGTTCCCCCCTCATGGGCAACATAATCAGCTTCAAACTCAGTGGCTTTGTTTAATTGAACAGGTTCACCCGACACTTGTTGCCACTCAACGGCCTGTACTTGGTTTACAGGAATATCTATCTCTGCCTTTAAAAAACCTGGACTGTTGGCATATAAACGACGCATATGTGTAAAGCTAATTGTAGGTAAGCGACGCACTTTCACTTCTAGTATTTCTGAACTGCTATTACCCCATAGGTCTTCAACCGTAAGTTTAATTTTACCCATTGCATCAGCAGTAACAGCGTTTGCTTTAACTAAATAGTTTGTTTTTTCATTGCTAACAGAGATGAAATCCGGCGTTAGATTCTCGACTGTCACAATGGTTGTATCTTGCTCAGGATCGGTCGCTTCAACCACCACTTGCATTGCTTCACCAGCCCATAGCTGCTGCTTTGAAGTCGTAAAGTTCAGACTCGGTGCTTTATTTGCTTTCACCGTAATATCAAACTCTTTGGTTAAAGATGCCGTTTTGTCGAGCGAGTTAATTTCAGCTGTCACAGCAAGCGTGACTTTGCTTATCTTTTCTATGCCTTCAACTAACACGTCTGTTTGCGCTTTATTAGCTGAGCTCAACGTTACCGCTTCGGCAAGCCCTTTATTAATCACTCGCCATTGGTAGGTCACTTCATCATCTGGCGAGGTATGCTCAACCAGCGCTGATAACTGACCACTTTTATGTTCTTGGTAAGTATTTTGTGTATTAATTACTAAATTTGGCTGTGTGATCTGCCCATCTAAATTGAATGACTTAGTCACCTGGTATTGCCACCCAGATATATTCACGGTTGCTAGCACATTGATATTTTCACTTTGAAATACCGCTGAATCTAAACTCAATTCAACCTGATTATCTGCGATATTTTGAAGCGCTATACCTTGATTGCTGCCATTGTCATCGACGGCTTGCCAACTAATGCTGGTATTTGGCTCAACACCTTGCAAAGAAAGCACATTGGGTTGGTCTAACAACAAGGTATTTGGGCCTGAAATGGCGATTGAACTAGGGAGCTTTGGCTTGTTTGCTCGCACTTCTATCAAGTTCTGCTTTGTTTCGTAACTCCACCCTTGTAGGGCGTAGGTATAAATATCAATTTGGGTATCGCTGGCATATTTCGGCAGTTTTAACACAGCAAACTGTTGTTTTTCGCCATAACTTTGCAATTGCGCATAGAAACTAGAAGACTGCCATGCAAACTCGTCATATTGGGCAATTGGGCTTGCACTCAACACCACTTGCTCACCCGGAGAAATGTATTGAGGCAACTGAACTTCAAATGCCTGCACTGAAATTGAGGCCGCACAAATCAGTGCTGCCGAAATAGAACGCAACATATATTCAATCCTTATTGGAAAGACCAACCTAAGTTGGCCTTGCGATGGTGCTTATTGAGCTGAGAAAGTAAGGTACTTCTCTTTAGGAAGATAAGTAACTTTGGTTGACTCTTCTGTATAGTAGCGACTCTTATCACTATAAAAACGTGAGTAGTTCTTACGGTTATCTAAAGAACCCACAACCCAGCCAATTGCACAGCCGTAAGGGCCGAAGCTACAACCGATTTGTTGCGCGCCTTTAGACCAAGCTTGGTGCTCTGCATCATTAAGTGGTGCAGCTGAAATACGTGGATAAACGCTGTCTAGAACACCAAATGCGATACGACGCATGATTGACTCTCGTACCGTTTCTTCCATTTCTTCAGTCCAGTAACGTGATAGAGGTGGATCGATGAACTCAATCTTCAGATCTTGCGTGTTTTTAGCCCACTCGTAGAAGCTAGACTTACGTTTTTTCCAGAATAGGAAACCGCTCGACTTGTTCGACGAGAATTGACTTAAGATGTTGTGTGCTTTGTATTGTGCTTTATAGCCGAATGGTACTTCGATTAACCACTGTAAACGCAAACCAGTTTGTACGTATGAATCAAATGAAGCCGCTAGCTGAGTACCTGTTACACCTTCTTTTTTAAGTGGACATGCACCAAACAGGTTCATTGCAAGGTTTGAACTAGCTGAACCAAAGCTACCGTAAACCAATGCATCAACATCGTTAGGGTCGATGTTATTCATGTATGCACCTGGCTCTGTTGACTTATCTTCACCGTCCATTGATTCATATAAGTTAGAGAAGCCTTTTGGACGGAAGCTGATCAGCTTCTGCGCTGTATTCATAGTATGAATAGGCGTTAAATCTTTAAGTGAACCCATATTTGGATCTGCAGCATTGATGAAGTCTGGGTTCATATTTGTAAAGAACTCAGCTCCTACTAAAGGCATTTGCTTCCAAGATGTGATCTGTGGAATATGCGCATTTTGAGCTCGAATACCATCAACATAGCTATCGTAATCTAGGGTATAAAGCATCTTAGCGTTTGCACCATAGATGCTTGCTAGATCAATGTAGTTGTAGGTTGCACGACTTTCAATTCTCATCGCATAGTCGTCATACTTAATAACGCGCTCTTCAAGTGCAACGATCTGCTCGTCTAAACGAACAATATCTGCTTTCAGCCCATCGATTTTTGCTAATGCAACACGGTTATCGCTGCGGTAGCGATTATACTCAGTTCTTGCATCAGAGTAGGCTTGTACTGTATCGCGTAGGTTTTGTTGACACTCTTCTCGTGTTAACAAACCATCTTGTAAACAGAACTTATAGTCGTCATAACGGCCGTTGTAGGCAAGCAGCGCCATTTCATAGCTGTTTTTAAGTTCTTCAAACACCCAATAATCGATGTTGCCTTTCAGTTCTAACAAATCCGCGTTTGCTTGAATTTTTTCATCGATAAGAGGATCAACCTGAAGCAACAATGTTTCTGACTTATCACGCCACGTTTTTGAACGCGTTTGTGACTGATCGTAAGTTGCTTTGGCATTATCTAAATTGCCACAAAACTCAGTACCTTGAGTTTCATGATAACCAGATAAGGTTACTTTGCCTGTATTTGGCGGCGCAACATAAGCTGTTTTACAGTTTTGGCTGAATAAAATATCAGCACCACCTGATTGAATTGGGCTACTAAACTGACAATCATCACGTAGACTAGGCATAGCCATAGCGGTGACAGGCACAGAAAGTACCGCCAAAGTTAAAAGCGTCTTTTTCACTGTTTTCATCCTTAGATAAGTTTTATTTTTGAGTGTTTTCCACTCGGTTTATGACGTGTAGAACATCTTGTTCTACGTTTACTGCTTCAACCATTGGTTCAGCCAGTTCTAGCTCTCTGGCTGTACGATTTTTCCGCTCTGCAATTGCTTGCTTTACGGTCTCTTTTACAAAAGCCATATCATCTGCAAATGCATCAGGTCCGTAACGTTGCTCGAACTCTTGTTGAGCCTCTTGGGACTCAATTTCGATCAAACGCTCAGTAATCAGATTTAAGTGTGAAAAGGTGTTTCGAAGTGCTTCGACATCTTCATTTGTTAATTTATTGTTATTAACCAACTCGACCGCTTCAGCACTTTCCAAGCGTTCTTTTAAAAACGCATACTCGGCTTCCAATTCACGTTTGTCATGGAGCTGTTCGAGTGGTCTGATTGGCCAAGCGAAAATACTTTCAGGCTCTGAAGATTGTAATTTCACAGTCACTTCACTGGCCGTAGAGTCAGGTTTCATCAACAATGAAGAATCATCAAGAATGTCAGACATAGCTGTATCTTGAATAACTTCAGTGGACTTTTTATTGAATTGAGGCTGTGCTTTTTCAGGCAAAAGCATAGCTAGCGCAACGGCTCCAATAAGCGCCGCTGACGTTCCTAAAATAACTTTCATAATCACCATTCCTTGAATCAAAAGTGAGCCTCTGACAGGTAACTGAGTAGACGCTCTATAAATATTATTATCCGTTTTGAGATCCATTCGCAACACTCAAAAAACAAAAAAATTAACATTTAATTAAACTTTAATATTTGTATATACAGGCTCGAACTTGGTGTTTTATTGAAAACTTTGATATAAGATCTAATCGGTATTTCAGTAACGAAAAATTCATCTCTAAGGAAAAAGGAGAAATTATGCGCGCGCTTTCAAGCACAGCTTTAGGGCTCATATTATCACTCAGTACAACCCCAGTTTTGAGTAATGAGATTACAGCTTACCAATGGGATTTCGGGGATGGTAACACCAGCTCAGAAGCCAATCCCAACCATGAATATCAACAACCTGGCTTTTACCAAGTCACACTGAAAGCTTTTGTTAATGACAAGCTGAGTTATAGCAAACAACACCTCGTTGATGCCGTATCACCCACTATTAAAAAATTCATAATTTTAGGCGAAAATACAGTCAAAGTAGGTGAAAATCTGTCATTTACAACAGAGCTTGAAACAACGCAGCCATTACAGCTTAGCTACATATGGCGCACTCAAGAAGGTGTTGAGCACAGTGGTAATCAATACGCATTTACTGCAGAAAAGACTGGTACATTTGAATTAACTGTAAGTGGCTTTTTTGAAGATAAATTGGTCACAACTGACACGTTTTCTTATACCGTAACTACAGCTGATTCAAACCCAACACCAACCACTCCCACAGACAAAACTCAGCAGTCGGATGATGGAGGCGGTTCGTTTTTCTGGATTCTCCCGGCTCTATTTATTGCTACGTTTAGGCGTAAACAACAACGCTAAAAATTCTAAATATTAAAACAATAAAAAGGGCTAAAAAGCCCTTTTTAGTGCAAAAATCCTACATGAAAAAAATTCAAAATTACCGAATATGACAAGCTCATTACTTGAAATGTTTGTTTTTTGTACTAGCAAATTACTCTAAATTTACTTTTTCAGGTAAGTCTAGTTGACTTTTGGCTGTATTAATTCTTTATTTGAGCGTATGGCTTGATCAATTTTATGAAGCTGCTCAGGTTTAATATAAGCCTTACTAAACATGAACTTTAAGCCCTCAGAGTGAACCGGTTGAGGCAAAAGTTTTATACCCTCGAGCCCGAGGGTTTTTATGTAATTCATACCCGTTATTCTTTCTTCAATAATATAATCTATTCGCTTCGATCTGAGCATACCAAAACGCTCTGACACATTATTAGTATTCACTACGCAGTCAGGACATGACGCTCTAAACGCTTCAAATTCTCGGCCATATACGCTACTCCGAATAGATGTTTAATCGAAAAATAGTCAACGTTTTTAGCTCTTAGTAAAGAAAACACCATCATTTTTTCTTCTCTATAAGAAACAGAAAAATGCGCATTTTTAGAGCGTTCGTCCGTTTTTGTTGCTGCAAATAGCATATCCACGTTGCCAACTTCTAACTCTTTTAAAGCTCGCTTTGAAGAAGGGTAACTCACATATTGCCAACAATAACCCGCTGTAAAAAGACAGCTTCGACGATCTCAATATCTATACCTTGATAATCATTACCCTTCTTAAAAGAGAAAGGAGGCCAAGCATCGGCAACACTCACGCGAAATGTTTGCTCGCATGCAAAAGAAGTGGACGACAACATAACAATAAGTACTAAAAACACATTAACTATTTTTGAAATCAACATTAAGGCTCTACATAACAAGCCAACAATATAAAGAGCATAGTCAGCTTCATTTATAATCTCTATCTTAAAGACAATACGTCCAAGATAAGCGTAATCTGAGCACTTTATCCGCTAATTTGCATGCATTACAAGAACCTGCATCGAACTGAATAGATCGTTCAAAATAGTGCAAACTCACCTTGCCCCTCACAAAAATAGTGCATCAGCTCTAAACAAAAAAACAACAAACCAAATAAAATCAAAAACTTAAAACCTTGGCATAACTTTTTCTTAATGGAAGAAGCAAAGCAGTTATTACAGGGGTTTTCGTATGCACAACTTTATTCAAACCATGCAGCTAATTTGGCACTTAGATTGGTACTCAAAAGTGAGTATATGGCCAATTCACGAAGAAAAACAGGTTTCACAACACGCTAAGGAGCAACTTTAATGAGTATGCAACCGGGGTTAAACGAAGCCATGTTAAGCGTCATGATCGGCGAGTCGAGCCTCTCCCAAGCCGCATCAAGATATCAAGTTTCAAAACGCAGCCTTTACAGCGCATTACGTTTTGCCAAGCAAGCTCCTGAGCAGCGACAACAACACCTGCAGCGAGTGAAAGAGCAACTCATGGCAAATATCGCCAGCATTGACTCTCGGCTCGCCCAGCAAACCGCCTAACCCTAACTCCTCCAAACGTTAGGTAAAATAGCGAGTCGACGATTACTCGCTATTTTTTTGCTCGCTCAAATCTGACCATTTCAAACCAAACTTAGCGAGGTACTTCTGCAACCTTGTAGAGTCGTTTACTTGCACCTTTAATGTTCGACTAACGTTGAATAACTCTCTTCCAGCAGCTGCCATACTCGTATGTTTTTCGCATATCACAAGTACATTATTAAGTTGAATAGCGTCGAATTTATCGAGTTTAGATATTGCTTCGCTGGTTAAATACCTTTCGATCGCTTTACGTTGCGGTTCTGAGTCAGGTAAATGCCATGACTCTTTTAGTCTAGCTATTTCTTCTGTCACATCAGCTATAGCAATGCGCGATGAATCTGCAAGAGTGCCTAATCGTGTAATTGCCGAACTTAAATCTCTGAAGTTACCAGACCAAGGTGCTTGGTTTGACATTGCAAACTCTTCAAATAATCGCTTAGCTTCTTTGTTAAACCTGACTCTTTCCCCTGTTTTCTGTGCAAATAAGTCCATTTCATAGTCAATATTGCCGGGGATGTCCTCACGTCGATCTTTTAATGCTGGTAGTTTGTAAGACCACAAATTAATGCGCGCAAGTAAGTCTTCTCTAAACATTCCTTTCGCAACTTGCTGTTTCAAATCACGGTTCGTTCCGGCAATAAGTTGAAAGTTACTTTTTAACGTTCTATCACTACCAACGGGATGAAACTCTTTATTTTCTATGGCATGAAGAAGCATCGCCTGCTCTTCTAAGCCAAGCTCACCGATCTCATCCAAAAACAATACGCCCTTATCTGCCGTGAGCAAATAGCCATCTCGAGACTTTAATGCTCCTGTAAATGCACCTTTTGTATGGCCAAATAAAGCTGCCATGGCATTTTCGCCTTTCAGTGTCGCGCAATTTACTGAAACAAGTTCACCCTCTAACATGGCTCGTTTCTTTTTGAGTTGAAAGATACGAGTAGCAAGTTGGCTTTTTCCTGCACCTGTTGGACCCGTCAGTAACATCGGATCTTGTGAACGGATAGCGACTTTTTCGACTTGCGTTATAAGTTGGTTGAAGGCCTTGTTTTTAGTATGAATACCGCCTTTTAAAAATGCTTTACCCTCGAGATGTTCACGGTCAAAACGCGTTGCTATTTGATCATATTTAGACAAGTCGAGATCGATTATTTGTGCTTTACCGACCGATTTATTTTTATTGTATTTGTCTGGAGAGGTTTGAATGAGTCGACCGGGAAAATGCCGACTTTCAGTAAGCAGGTAACTACAAATCTGAACAACATGCGTCCCTGTAGTAATATGAAACAGGTAATCATTTTTCTCAGTATCAAATTCTTGTTGGGCACACCAATCATAAAGCTTGGCATATACCTCTTCAAAGTCCCAAGGGTTAGAGAAGTTTATATTATGTAATTGCACCTGTGTTTCAGGTGACACACTTTCAATATCCACAGCAACATTATTCGCGAGTTTCCAACTGTGGTTATCATGGAGCATATGCAGTTTATCGACGATTAAATCTTCTTGACTACACAAGCTAATATTCGGTCGCCACCGTGACCATCGATCAATACGCTTGCCAACAAAATCTAACTGTGTCCCGATCAATGTTACCGCAATTGTCTTCTTCACTAACCTATCCCTTAAGATACATGCATATCCAAAATATTATATTTGTGCTTTTTCGATTGTCTATATCGCTTGCAAAAAAATGAGCAAAAATAAAAAATTAACCGTTTAAAATCAACAAATTAAGACTTTTATTTTTTGTTTGATTATCGTTTGGCACATCACTTGATATGTATTATTCGTCTGGTTAAGTGGTTGTGATTCAAAAAGTCACTCCGGTGCGCTGAACAATGTGAATGCGTATTCCTAATCAAACACAATTTAAGTAGCTCAGTCAGGTAGAGCAGCGAAATAGAGTTTCGTGCGTCGAAGGTTCAAATCCTTCCTTAAATTCAGGTAGCTCAATTGGTAGAGCCTCGAACTTTTACTTCGATTGTTGTGGGTTCAAGTCCCACCCTAAACCATTTAGAAAACGAATAAGTTGATAAGTCGTGGTTACCCATGTTTAGAAAACGCATTGTATTAAAACCTGTTAGCAAGCGGGAAGCTCCCTAACATGTAAAGCTGCAAATGCCTTTTTAATCAAGTAATTCACCCTTATCAACACGCTTAGAAAGCGACATTAAAAGGTATTAAACATGTTAAGAAAAACACAAACTGTAAATGAAAATCAAAGACTTCTAGTCTTTAAAAACCAAGAGTTAATCAAAATACTAAACGCGGGTAAACACACCCTTTGGGATATTAAAAATGAACTTGATTTTACCTCTTTCGATATCAATGAATTGTTCGTTTCACTGCCAAATGTAGAACGACTTTACCGTAATAGTGAAGTGTTAAAAACACAAATTGAGCACTGGAAATTAGATAATGACCAAGTTGGTATTTTATATGTGAATGATCAACTCAAAGGCATAGTGGCCCCAAGTGAGCATCTGTATCTATGGAAAGACACAGGTGAAATTCGCCTTGATAAAGTTTCTATAAAAAACCAAATAGCTATAGAAAACAGAGTGTTTAACCTAATTATGCGAGCTGGAGCCAATAGCGCCTCACGTTTAATAAGAAGTGAAAACACTGTTGCAACCAAACCAATCGCTGACCTGTCGGTACCCAAAGATCATGTTGGCCTTTTGTATATAGATGGCAAATTGGCAGAACAGCTTCCACCTGGTAACTATGGCTTTTGGCAGTTGAGTAACAAAGTTGAACTAAAAAATTTCGATTGTCGCACTCAGATACTCGAAGTATCTGGGCAAGAGATTTTAAGTAAAGACAGGGTGAGTTTGCGTATCAACTTGAGCGCCAGTATTCAAATTAAAGATGCTCAGATCGCAGCAAGCAGTGTAGATAAGCTAGATGAATATATATACAAGACGCTGCAATTAGCGCTTCGAGAAGCCGTCGGTACTAAATCACTCGACGACATTCTAATAGACAAGCTTTATATCAATGAAACTGTAAAAGAACTTGTGACGACGCAACTATCAAATATCGGCATTGAACTCAAAAGCGTAGGGGTAAAAGACATCATTTTACCGGGCGAAATGAAGGCCATTTTAAATCAGGTCGTGGAAGCGCAAAAAGCAGCGGAGGCTAATGTCATTAAACGCCGAGAAGAAACATCCGCTACCCGAAGTTTACATAACACGGCAAAAGTAATGGAAAACAACCCAACACTAATGCGACTTAAAGAACTAGAAGCATTAGAGAAGGTAGCAGATCGCATTGATAGCTTAACCGTTTATGGTGGGCTAGATGGACTAATGAATGGTGTCGTTAAACTCACTTAATGCATAAAGACAATAACGAGAAAAATATGTGTAAAAATTTTAATATTATAGAAACCACGGACCATGCTCCGATTAAAGCTTGGACGAAAGGTGTCCCTTTTGAAGAACAAGCGCAAACTCAATTAAAAAACATAGCTGCAATGCCAATTGTGCATTCGCATATCGCAGTGATGCCTGATGTGCATATGGGTAAAGGTGCCACCATAGGCAGTGTTATTCCATCTGTTGATGCTGTGATCCCTGCTGCGGTAGGTGTTGATATTGGCTGTGGAATGGTGGCAACAAAAACCACGCTTACAGCGAGCCAACTGCCCGATAATTTAGCAGGGATCCGCCATGCCTTTGAGGCTGCAGTACCCCATGGGAGAACAGGGGGTAGAAAAGGCAAGCGTGATCGCGGTGCCTGGCATAACATCCCAGAGCTAGTCGCTGATGAATGGAAAAAACTTGAGGTACGCTTTGAGCGGATCTGCCAAAAGCACCCGGCAATAAAGAAAAGTAATCATGTAAATCACTTAGGTACCATGGGGACAGGTAATCACTTCTTAGAATTATGCTTAGATGAGCATGACGCAGTTTGGATAATGCTTCACTCTGGCAGCCGTGGCGTGGGCAATAGGATAGGTAATTACTTTATTGAACTCGCTAAGAAAGAAATGCAACGCCACCAAATGCATTTACCCGATATGGACCTCGCTTATCTGTCAGAAGGGAGCGAGTACTTTAATGATTATGTCGAAGCAGTAGAGTGGGCACAAGATTTCGCAGCCAAAAATAGAGAAATTATGATGTTCAATGCAATTAACGCACTCAGAAAGGTGTTACCTGTTTCATTTGAGACAGCGGACCTTGCGGTGAATTGCCACCACAACTATATCTCTCGCGAGCACCACTTTGGTAAAGATTGTTTTGTAACACGTAAAGGCGCGGTGCGTGCACAAAAAGGCGAGATGGGGATCATTCCAGGTAGCATGGGTGCTCGATCATTCATTGTCAGAGGATTAGGGAACCCAGACAGTTTCAATAGTTGCAGTCATGGTGCTGGCCGTGTGATGTCCCGAACAAAAGCCAAGAAGGTCTTCAACATACAAGATCAAATTGACGCGACACAAGGGGTTGAATGCCGCAAAGATGAAGCCGTGATCGATGAGATACCTCATGCATATAAAGACATAGAAAAAGTCATGGCAGCACAAAAAGACCTCGTAGAAGTGGTATACACGCTAAAGCAAATTGTATGTGTAAAAGGATAAGAATTATGAAATATATAACCATAGATGGCGCACAGGGTGAAGGTGGAGGGCAGGTATTAAGAACCGCATTGACATTATCGATGCTCACTCAACAACCAATTGAGTTAATCAACATCAGAGCTAATCGACAAAAGCCGGGGCTCATGCGCCAACATTTAACTTCAGTATTGGCGGCACAGACCATTTGTGATGCCGCTGTAGAAGGCGCTGAGTTGGGGTCATCTCATATTCGCTTTCAACCTAAACAGGTTAAAGCGGGTCAATATCAGTTTGCAATTGGTACAGCTGGCAGTACTGTTTTAGTGTGTCAAACTATTATGCCTGTACTTGCACTTGCCAACGGGATATCGACAGTGACATTCGAGGGAGGTACACACAATGGCATGTCACCTTCGTTATGTTTTTTTAAAGAAAGCTATTTACCCATCTTGAATGCAATGGGCGTTCAAAGTGACATTGAAGTATCACAATTAGGGTTTTACCCTGCCGGTGGTGGGAAGTGGCAGATCAAGATCAACCCAACAAAACAATTAAAGCCCTTTAAAATAGGCAAAGCGCCGGACGTTGGTCAATTAAACACAAACAATACTGAGCTCGCAGGATTTGTGAGTCAGTTACCTGATAGCATCGCAATGCGTGAAATGAATGCAGCGAAGAAAGCGCTTAATTGGCCTAATGCTGATTGCCAAATCAATCATGTGCAGTCTCCAGGGCCAGGTAACAGCTTACAAATTAAAATACAGAGTCAAAGCCATACGCACTTATTTGAAGTCGTTGGAGAACTCGGTACTTCTGCAGAAAATATAGCGAAACGCTGCGCTGGGCGAGTAAAGGCCTTTTTAAAGTCAAACTCACAGGTAGAACACTATTTAGCAGACCAATTATTAGTGCTCATGGCGCTGGCTGGCAGTGGGAGTTTCACAACCTCTAAACCCAGTTTACATACTCTAACGAACGCTCAAGTAATACAGCAAATAACCAAGAAAGAGATAAACATACAACAAGAGAGTCAGCATGTTTGGCGCATTTCTTTAACCTCAACTTAGAGCAACTGAACTTGTTACAGGTCAAGCCCAGAGGGGATCATGAAAATATTAGACCATACCTACTTAGTCGGCGGCGCGGTACGAGATACATTACTTGGTAAAACACCTAATGACCGAGACTATGTGGTTGTAGGCACCACAACTAGTGACATGTTGTCGCTTGGCTTTATACAAGTTGGTAAAGATTTCCCTGTTTTCATTCATCCAAAAACTAAAGAAGAATATGCATTAGCGCGTACCGAAAGAAAAAAGGGTTATGGCTATAAAGGTTTCTCAATCGATGCCTGCAGCAAGGTGACATTAGAAGAGGATTTGGCTCGTCGAGATTTAACAATTAATGCTATGGCACTTGGCAAGGATAATAGCTTGGTAGACCCTTTTAATGGCTTTTCTGATTTACAAAACAAGGTTCTGCGACACACAACTGACGCCTTCGTAGAAGACCCAGTTAGAGTTCTGCGTGTAGCACGTTTTATGGCCCGTTTTGGCGAGCAATGGTCAATTGCGCCGGAAACACAAAACTTAATGCAGACTTTGAAAAATCATGGCGAATTAAAGTATCTGGTACCAGAGCGTATATGGGCAGAAACTGCAAAAGCACTTTCTGAGCCGCACCCTCACCTGTACTTTCAAACATTAAATGGTCTGGGCATTTTTCCTGAGATAGAGGCAATGGTTGGGTTAGCACAACCTGCCAAGTATCACCCTGAAGGTGATGTTTTTACTCACACCATGCTGGCACTAAAACGCGCTGCAAATTTAAGTTTTGATCTGCCAACGCGCTTTGCAGCATTAACCCATGACTTTGGCAAGCCTGTGAGCTTTCAGAAGCAGGGCAATTTTTTTGGCCATGAACAAGCTGGTATAGAAGTAATAAACAAGTTTTGTCAGCGTCTTAACGTACCAGGGCGCTTCAGAACATTAGCAATACTCACTAGCGACAATCATACCCGTTGTCACAAGCTGTTTGAGATGAAAGCGAACAAAGTACATAAATTAATTGTTGAAACTATGGATGCAGTTAAGAAACCTGAACGGTTCCAGCAATTCTTGCAAGCCTGTTTGTGTGATGCGCAAGGTCGAGGTCAAACATTCGAGCAAAAAGACTACCCACAATATCGCTTAGCATTATTGTTGCTTAAAAACCTCTCTGAGCTCGATACAAAAGCGATCGTGCAGCATGCTTTATCTTTGCAGAAACAAGGGTCAGAGATCGGACAGTTTATTCGACAAGCTGAATTGGCATGCGTTAAACAAACCTTATTAGAAAAAGAAGAAGTAAAACTACCATGAAAGTTGAAACAATAAATAGCACCTGTCACCAACAGATCGAAGAGTCTGTTCATACAGAAATATTACGTCGTATTGCTGCTGCCGAACAAGAACACAATGTAAAAGTGTTGTTTGCCGTGGAGTCTGGTAGTCGTGCGTGGGGCTTTGCTAGTCCCAATAGCGATTATGACGTACGCTTTATTTATATGCATAAAGAGCAGTGGTATTTGTCGGTCGATTTAGAGCAGAAAAGAGATGTGATCGAATACCCGATTGTCGATGAAATTGATATCAATGGCTGGGATATTCGTAAAGCGCTGCAGTTGTATTGGAAATCAAATCCTGCGTTTATAGAGTGGCTACAATCACCTATTGTCTATGTTGACAATGGCTTCTTTGCCAAGCAAGCCCGTGCGCTTATGCCTGAAATTGCTTCAACCATAAAAAGTAAATATCACTATTTGCATATGGCACAGGGTAACTTTCGTGAATACTTAAAAAAGGACTTGGTACCACTTAAGAAGTACTTTTACGTATTACGACCATTGTTGGCTATTAAATGGTTAGAAACCTATCAGCAGCCCGCACCGATTGAGTTTGAAACTCTACGTCAATTAGTGACAGATAATACAGCATTAGACAACGCAATCTCTGAGCTACTCGCGCGTAAAAAAGTCAGTAAAGAGAAAGAGTATGCACCTGCAGTACCAGAAATAAATGCATTTATCGAATCTGAGTTAGCCAGACACGCAGAATTTTCTGGTCAGTATGAACAGCGAGACATCAAGTATGATGCTTTGAATACTTTGTTTCGAGCATGTTTAATCAATGAGTCAACGCAATGAAACACAAAGATAGGAATGAATTAGAAAGTAGGTTGCAAAAAGCATTTGAGGGGCAACCCCAAAGCTTTGCTAATAAGGTACCATTCAAGCTCTCAGCTGTAATAAATATAACAGTACTTATTCCCTTAAAGAATATAGATTTCTGGGAGCGGCACATACGTTTTCTACATGACAAAGTCAGTGAACCAAGGGGGGGGCGCTTTTGGGGGGCTATACGATGGAAACAGCCATCCATCTCAGTATTAGACCTGTGTAGTTGGGATGGCCACCGACGAGAGTACGCTTTAAAAGCGGCTAATACTGGGTTGCCCAATAGCTTTTTTGTCATTTTGTTTCTAAGGCGCCTTAATGACTGGGTACCACAGGTTCGTGATGCCGCAAGAGGTACTTTAGAGACAGCCATAAATAATACCGACCCCAATGAGGTAGCCAAGGCATTGATTTATGTTTTTCAACATTGGACTTCTTGGCAGAGGATTAATGAACAAAGCAAAGAGTTATTGTTATGCGTTTTATACAACGACGAAGTGTTTAACAAAGTTAAAGAGTTGCTTATTAAAGAAAACGCAGGGCCTCTTTCGCGAATCTTAACTCAAATCGGCCGTATAGATATTCTTGACTCTCATCTAGCAGAAATAGCGAAATGTTCTGTTCAGCCAGCGCTTCGAGCTAAGGCATTTCGTTTTTTACTTGAAAAGAAAGTAAGTTGGTATCACGGTCGAGAATGGGTATGGACAGATAAGCGCTATGGAGAAGGTAAATTAAAACCAGTAATAAAAACTCGGTCTTTAACCGTAGAGCCACTACTTTCTCAGCTCATTGAGGAAGCCGCGCATGACCCCTCTTCTATTGTTCGTAGAGTATCAGCTGAAATGTTAATTGGTAACTTGGATAGCTTAGATGGAAGAGCTTACCACTTGGCTAAATACTTCTCGCGAGATACTTCGAAAGCAGTATCTGAACGGGGAAAGTTTGCTTTGAAGAAATTAGCTGGTGAGTCGATTTTTTGAATAGGTTAAATCAAAAACTGAAAGCGATAAACCTAGCAGTGACCAGTAAAGCATAGAGTTACTGCTAGGCAATATGTGAATAAATATAAGTATTAGGTGTTACTCTGAGGCCCGTATAGTTTTGATATCTTGATCAGCTGCCCAACTAAGTACGTCCTCCCTCTTCAACGCAGTTGCCATGAGATCTGGGAATTGATCCGGTGTACAAGCAAAAACCGGAGAACCAATCGCAGCAAAGTCTGAAGCTAACTCTCTATCATAAGAAGGTTTTCCATCATCACTTAGGGCTAGCAATGTGATTACGTTAACATCTTGTCGCACTAAATTGGCCACTCGGGCTTTGAGCGCCTGCTCATCACCACCTTCGTATAAGTCTGTAATTAAAATAAGATGAGTCTTTGAGGGTCTTTCTATTTTTTCTTCGCAATATGCCACAGCTTGATTAATGTCGGTGCCCCCCCCTAACTGTACACCAAATAATACGTTTACAGGGTCTTCAAGGTCGTCAGTCATATCAATAACCGCTGTATCAAAACAGACAAGTTTTGTTTTGATGGCGGGAATAGATGCCATGACTGCAGCAAAAATAGAACTATAAACTACAGACGTTGCCATAGAGCCTGATTGATCGACACATAGTATGACTTCATCTAGGTCAACTATTCTCCGTTGTTGGCGCATAAAACCTATCAACTTTTCTGGCACAATAGTTTGCTGCTCTACCTGATAATGGCGTAGGTTAGATTGGATCGTCCTATGCCAATCAATATCATTGAACCTAGGTCTAAAGGTTCTTTTAGATTTATTGATGGCTCCCCTAATTGACTCCGCTGTTTTTTGTTCTAGCCGCGCCATGAGTTCAGCCACTACTTTATTTATTACTTGTCGAGCAGTCTCTATAGTCTTATCGGGCATAACAGATCGCAAACTGACAAGATCTGCAACTAAATGTACATCTGCCTCTATTGCTGAAAGAAATTCAGGTTCCATTAGCATTTCTTTCAGGCCTAAGCGCTCAAATGCGTCGCGTTGTACTACTTGAACAACACTTGAAGGGAAAAACTCCCTTATATCTCCGAGCCACTTAGAAACCTTTGGAGCCGAGCGTGACAGGCTGCCACGACCTTTTCTTAGTTCTTCGCCGCCATATAGAGCCGTTAATGCATAGGAAAGACGACGATCGGCATCGGATAAATTATTTGATTCTTCTGAGTCTGCTCCTAAAACTAAACGCCAGCGACGGTCTTTATGACCTGTTAGATCTTGGTCTTTCACCAACTTTGTATCCTGCTCTATTGTGGCCACAGTCTTTCCCTTTTTATTAGTGAAGCGAGTCTTTTTTGTTGTTTAGGCCAACTTGCTAGGGCATTTTCATTGATTGTTACGCTCAGTTGCCCGTTATCACGCCCTTGCAAAACACGATCAATTAGGCGTTTTCTTTCCATAGCATCAAGTGCGGAAAATATACGTCGGAATAGAGGTAAAAACTCAACGAATACCTCTTCATCTAGTTCTACGAGCCAGTTTTCGATAGCATCTAGTAGCATGTCATCGTAAAGCAGTCGATCAATAGCATCGCTAAAGAATCCCTCAAAATACTTAGCTGCTTGCGCTGGAGCAACGGCTCGAGACAACATTTTACCCATTAAGAGAGAGAGTTCATCATTTGATAAACGCTCAGCTTGATACAATAACCGAGCCGCTAGACCGGTTAGTAGCACAGAGCTTTGAGCACTATCTACAATTGCCGCCAAGGCTTGCCACCATTGACTAGAGACAGGTTCACTCCAATCGGTGATTAACAATGCATTATGTGCATCACTTATCGCCCGGCGGTAATGCCAAGCCTCATCATCGTTTAAATTCCGGCAAGCATAAGGCATTGCGAGTGCCCCTTGAATCGTTAGCCGTTCAATCAACAATTCAACGTGTCCGAGTGAGACGTTTCTGGCAGTGCCATAACGGCTTATATCAATGAGAGGCGCTATACTAGTAAGAATTTCAACACAATCACTGGTGTGTGCTGCGCGTTTTTCCAATAATATGAGCCCTTTACTTGCTGAATTGTGCAATTGTGCTTCAAGGCAATGACTGATATTTGCAGCAAGCTTACCTAGATTGCTCTCACTGAGCATTTGTTCAATTATTTTACTTGATGCGGCTTGCTCGATCGTATTACCGTACACTAGGCTTTCAACTAACTTAACCGAAAACTCTGGCTGCCACGCGAGTTCCCATTTTTCTCTAAATGTGCCTCTACTAGTACCTGTACCTTTAAGAGATCCCCAAGGAATATCTAAGATGTTCAAGCGGTGAAGTAGCGTCGACCTCCCAAGCCCTGCGTGACTGCGTAAATCTATCGATAGTTCTTTGGGTAAGGCTAAAGGTTTTAATTTGTGCTTTTTCTGTTGTAGTTGTAAGTCTTCTATTAGCGGAATTAAAGGTGCATTAGCTGGAATTTTTCCAACTTGATTACCAAGTAGGATCTGCGATTCAATTTGTTGCCATAACGAGGCTTCACCAAAGCATAAACAGGCGATCACGGCTTCACGAATTTCTTCAAATCCCGTATTTGGTCTTCCTCGTACAGTGGCCAAACTACGACATAAGCGCATGGTTTCGATAACGCTAGCTGTTGAGACAATGTGACCTATCTCACGTAATTCATTGGCGATTTTAGCCAGCCATAACTCTAAACTGTCTACATTGTCTTGTTGTTGCCAAAGATGCTGGTACCACATAGGAGCGGCTACACCTGCACCGTAACCTGATTGACTTGATAACCTCGCAGAAGTCCAAGGTATCCAAGTGGCTTTGACTTTTTTGGCTGTCAGCTTTGCAGGTAAACTCTTAACACGTTCTTTGTCACTTTTTGCTGTATGTTTCTCTTTTAATGCTGGCACATGCCAAGCACCACATACTACTGCAATAGGTCCACTTGTCTTTTTCTTGGCTTTTGCAATTTCAAGCCGCATATATGCTTCTCGGACTAAGTCAGACTGTAGATTAGGATGATCCTCGCTAATGCTATTACGAAGTGACCGCATTGCACTTTCAATTGTCGCGAAAATGGCTTCGTCGTTTGAGGTATTTTGCTCTATCAAATCATTCCACCAAGCTTCGCCATCTTGGTATCCTGCAAGCTTTGCCAAGCACCCAATGGGATCCGCGACAAATTCTTTCGACTTAGCTTGTCCAGCCACTCGCTCTATTTCTGTATTAGTGTCATCATTTGGCTCAAGCTGTTCGTATTCAAGGTACTGCAGCTGTTTGGCTAACTGGATATTGGCTGGGACATCAATAAAAGCTAATTCTAGCTGGTTTTCTATAGCAAATAAGGTGGCTTGGTATTCTGGAGAATACTCCGCAAATGGATAGTAAATACTACAATTAGTATTGTCTGTCGCATAGCTTAGTAAGGCTACCGGTAATTGCATTTCTTTTGATGCAAGTAGCGGTAATAACTCTGAGCAATCAGTAGGGCCTTCAATTAAGATGCATTCTGGTTGTAATGCCTCCAATGCTGCCAGTAAGCGTTTGCAGGAGCCCGGGCCATGATGGCGAATACCAAAATAATGGATGTTCGACATAATGTTGCCCTAGAGTACTTCGTTTATGTTCTTATAGTAACCTGCATATCCCGCGCGCTTTTTAAGTACAGTTTCTAGGTACTCTTCCAGCACTGCTTTGTCTTGTACTGGATCTTTGACAATGGCACCAACCAAATTGCTGCTGATCCCTTCAGCATCAAGTTTACCATTACCAAACCAATTAGCTTGGCTCAGGCCGCCAACCATTACAGCAATAGCTTCTGCAGTAGATAAATTACCGGTCGGTGTTTTAAGTGTTATTTTACCATCTAGTGTTTCACCCCCTCGTAGCTCCCTAAAAATCGTCACTACTTTTTCGATTTCCTGTTGTGCATCTTTTGGAACGGGTAAATCAAGGCTTGCACTCATTTCAGAAACTCGCTTCGAGATGATCGAAATCTCTTGCTCCATATCGTCTGGTAGCGGTAAAACCACCACATTGAAGCGACGCTTTAATGCTGAAGATAAATCGTTAACACCTTTATCGCGATTGTTTGCAGTAGCAATAATGTTAAATCCCTTTTTTGCATACACTGCTTCATTAAGTTCAGGAATAGGTAACATTTTTTCTGATAAAACGGTAATGAGCGTATCTTGTACATCTGAGCCCATACGAGTCAGTTCTTCTAGTCGACATAAAGTCCCTGATTCCATGGCTCGGTAAAGGGGGGTAGGAACTAAAGCCTCTGTACTTGGTCCGTTTGCTAAAAGTTGTGCGTAATTCCAACCGTAGCGAATTTGGTTTTCATCAGTACCTGCGGTGCATTGAATAACTTGCGTACTGTTACCGCAAATAGCAGCGGCTAAATGCTCAGACACCCATGACTTAGCTGTACCTGGGACACCAAGTAATAATAATGCTCTGTCTGTCGCTAAAGTCGCTACTGCTGTTTCAATTAAACGCCTATTACCTATGTACTTAGGCGTGATTTCTTGACCAGCTTTAGTTGTACCGCCCAACAGGTAAGTAACGACAGACTGCGGAGTTAACGCCCAATTATCAGGTTTATTCCCAATGTCTTCAGCTTTAAGTGCATTTAATTCAGCTTGATAAATTGTTTCAGCTGGCTGGCGAAGGATACCACTCATATTAATTTCCTTATTAGGTTAAATCTGATCAGTTGTTGTTTGTGATAGTTGAATATTTAGTTTGAGCACATCTAGTAAAGGATCTGTGGTCATGACACCGAGTTCTAAAAGCGAATTGAGTATTTGCTGGGCGCAGTGTTCATCAACCATTAGCCCCAATGCTGATATTTCTCGGATACTGTGCTGACTTTCTAGGTAGCTATTGTCTTTTAATTGCTCTCTAATATCAGCGAGTAAAACTAACCATGCCTGCGTATTTTTTAACTGCTGCCATTCTATATGAGTGCAGGGGCGCTCAATAAAATTTAAACAATTATAGAAATGAAACTCTGACTTTTTGTGGCTTAACAAAGTCATCATCACCTTGATACGCAGCTCTTTGCTTAGGCGGGGAAGAATGTAAAAAATTAACTCAAAACATTCAGGTAAGCACTCAAGTAATGAGTTTAGTAGACCGTAGATCATTTCGTTTGGTAGGCTTTGTGCCGCGTTGGATATAAACGCTTGATTATCGAATTGTCTATTTTTATTAAACTGCCAGCCTGTAATGAGAGTTTGAAGATCAATATCCAAGGCTTGAGCAAGCGCAGTAAGAGAAATATGCTCCAACCACTCGGAACGTAAACTCTGCTGCTTTTTACTTTTTAGTGACTTAGGTTGGATTACCTTTGATTTTCGCAGTAGACCAACTGTTTTTACCTCATACCAATCGGCTAATTCTGCAGCCTGCTGTATTTGCTCCTTACTGTCCTTGAGCGCATGGTTAGGGCCAATTCTAGAAAGTAGATGTTTGGCTAACAGTGCGACTTTTTGAGATCGCTCGTTAAGCAAACTCTCTAAATAACTTTTGTCATTTTCGCTGAGGTTAATCGCTAATATGTTGATGATTTTAAGACGCTGTTGCGCCGTTTCATTACTAATACACTGTTGGATCAACGCTAGTGCTTGTGCAGGGTCTTCTGAACGCATTTTACGCAATATAACGAGTCTATGCGTTGGCAAAAATTCAGTCCAATTAGTAGAGGTTAAACCAGTAAGACGGGTGCTGCCTTGGTCTTGTGTGTAATTAGCTGACCAGAAGAGCCAAGGAAAATATTCTGATGGTAACTCTTCAGCCTTGTTAGGTAACCAATCAGCTGGGTGAACGCTCACACCCCGCTCTGTTAACAAGTTCAAAAGAAATGAAATACTGACGCCTTGTTTTTCCAATAGGTTGAGGCAGCTAACAAACCGTGTACGATGAGGTTGAGCTATAACAGGAAGTGTCAAACGAGGTAAGGCTGACTTCTCAACTAGTTGCTGTGGAGCACTATGAGATAACATCCAGCTGCGCTGTTGAGAAGCCCAAATTAGCGCATGGCGACGTAACTCTGCTTGGCTCAATTCTTTACAATTTAATTGCCAGCTTTGTGGTACGCAATGAGTAGTAATACTGACTGTGTTCCCACCGACAAGCCAGCGTTTATATAGGGACTCAATTTGAGCTATTTCTTGTTTTATTTGTGCTAGCATGCAATCACTCCCCAGTCTTTTGTTGTTACGCTGAGTAGATCAGCTTCTGTGCCATCTGAAATGATAAATGCTTGCTCGAGTTCACTGCCGAGTATGACAGGGTTTATATCTTTGTTCTTTAATGCAATGATCAACTCTTGTTGTAATGATGACCACCAATAGCGGTGCTGATTATCTTGTAGTACTTTACCTTTGCCTAAGTTGACAGGAAACTGCGCAATCCAAGGGGAGATATTGAGATGTGCTTGATACGTTTCAATATAACTCTGTGAATTACTCTGCGTCGCTACTCGCTGGTTTTTTACTGTTTGAAACTGACCTAATAAAGCTCGCATAGGTATTTTCGCAGGGTAAAAGATAACTTCACCCTCAAGTTGGCAGCCAACACTATGTACTGGACGATTATAACCTGAAGCAGCAGGGTAAAAGTCTAGCAAAAGTGCAGGAGGTGTCTGTGGATCATCTAGATTCACAAGCCATTTTTCATGTGCAATTAAGCCACTTTTCCTTGATTGAATTCGTTCACCTACTGTTTGCCAAATACCGGTGATCTTTAATGATGCGGGATCTGCAAGTACTTGTTCTCGCGTTTCACTGGTTGCAATAATACGGCGTATATCTTTATCGTCACAATCGGTAAACCATGCTTCACTTAATAGTGCCAGTTTTCCTAGCTCTTGGAATACCTTATCTGGTTGAGAAGCTGCAGGTAAAGGCAAGATCTTTGCAGGTAATTCATCGACCTGCGCTGCAAAATTAGTGGCTTTTGCATCAACTAAACGTGCTGCTATACGTCGGCATCGCTCATTAATTTCTTTAATGAAAGTACTGATCCCATTTAGTAATTGATCGTCTAACCATTGCTGAAATTCAAGTAGTCCATCACTAATGCTAGCATCGGTCTTGGCCTTATTGGATGCGGCTCTCTTGGCCTGTGCAGCTTCCTTTTTGGCAACCTCTTCAGAAGAAAGAGTCTTGGCTTGTGGTTCGACAGCATAAACGTCTTTTTGAGGCAAGATCGTGTTGTCAGATGACTTTGGTGAGGCTGGTGTCCTTTTAGTTCGGCCTAGCCATTCAATAACCCATTGAGGCAGTTCAGTTTCGCTAAATAAATCACTTGAATCTGAAAACTGCCAAAATAGCGCAAGAACATGTTTACAAGGGAACTTTCTTGAAGGGCAGGTACATTTGTAGCCATGCTCAACGACATCAGCCACAGTGTAGTATGGCTTAGATCCAGACCCCTGACACTCTCCCCAAATAGTGTTGTTCTCATTAGACTGGCCGAGAACAGGCCACTTTGCTGGCTTTAACAGCTTTTTTGCAGCTGTAATTGATGCTTGATCTGGTGCTAACTGCTGAATAGTTTCGAGAGAAATTTCCATGTTCCAAGGAACTCTTACTTTTATTATTTTTGCAGATTATAGAACGAGTTTAATTTCAAATGTACCTATATTATTTATCACTTGTTGTTTAGTGGTGAACCCTGATATGCGTTGGGTTATTTCTTAGTGTAAAAATCAAGCCCACTAAAGAGCCTGATTTTGTACTTTAATATTAATTAACCACATACATTACTCGATGGGCCTCTGTAGCTGAAGGCCATTCGAATCGACTAATTTGTTTAGAAATTATCTCTTCATCAACGATGTACTCCCGGTTACGGTTGCCTACACGGATCTGCTGTTCACTCTTATGAAAAATAACCAGTGTTGTTAACGCGCCATAATTTACACCGAAATCACAAACAAGTTTACGGAAGTCTTTCCGAATATTGGTGGCATCCCATACGACGTTACGTTTATTTGCCAACGCAGATTTCAGTCGGCTTTTGGCTAATTGTAATACTTGTCCTCTATTTTTCTGACATGCTCTCTTGCCGTTGAGCTCTTTACGAATTTCATCAAGTGAAACAAGTTCAAAATCTGTTAAATGTTGAGATATCCAAGTCGACTTACCACTGCCACTGACCCCACACATAATGTATAAATGAGCATAGTTCTGAGCAGCTTGAAAGTTTTTAGCAATTGCTTCTTCAATGACTGAGATCTCACCATGTGCCAATTGAGAAACAGCGATGGCATTGAGATAATCCTGCTCTCGCGGGTTTTGCTTCACTTGAATTCGCTTTAACTGCTCTGAGCGAGGATCGTCAATCGACCATAACGCATACTCTTCAGCAAACATTTTAAACTGTTCCAGAATATCTAACTGCTCGTTTTGATCCTGACAAACCCTGCCCTGCATATCCGCCATCTCCAACCAGTAGAGCATAGACAATTCGATTTCTAAAGATAACTTAAAGTAAGCATCAAAGCCTGCGTTTCGGATCACAAGCAATTTAGGAATATTATGATAGGCCACCAGAGATAACACGTCTTTAACCACTGTATGCGCTAAGGGCAATGCCATTAGCCTTACAGCCAAATAGTCGGCACCTAATTTTTCATGCTTAGGCGCCACAACTCGCGCCTTATTGCTAATGTGTTTACGCTTAGTGACCATTGGTTTTGCAATATCATGCAGTAAAGCCGCTAAAATTAGCGTTTGCCGCTGGCGTCCCACTATTGTTGGTTCCATTGAGCCTAGTAATGTATAAAGGCTTTGTAGCACCATTTCAGTATGTATCGCCACATTTCCTTCAGCGTGCCAAATTGCATCTTGCTCTGTGCGAGCAAGGTCATGCAATAGAGGAAACTTTGCCCCTAATATTTGTACACACTCTGCGAAACTGGGTGTATGAGCACTTGCCAAGCTATTTAACCAAGCTGTTAATTTATCCATTAGGCTCTTCCTTCTTTCCGCTTTGAGAGGCTAATTGATTTGGCACAACCTCACTGTGCATCCAATGCTGATTTGTCATCACATGATTGGTACGTACCCACTTAGCAACACGAATTGAGAAGTCATCGAAATGAAACCTATCAGCAATTCGAACGACATAACCCTCTTGCTGTTGTGTGTTTATAACAAGTGTTCGAATGCTCTTCTCACACCAAATGCCTTGATATAGTACAGCTGGGGTTGATAAACCGAGTTGGTTGCATATCTCAATCGTTTCATCCCAAGCTAAACATATGTTCTGCGCATTCCATATTGAAAACGCTAGAAAGTAACTTTCTAATGCTTGATACGCAATTGAGTGTTGAGCAAACAAATTCTCACCGCAAATACGCCAATTTTCAGGAATTTGATAACCAATACGCCCTTGCAGTGCTTTTACCCAAGCTCTCGAAGAGTGATAACGGCTATCTAACGAGCGGGCGTGAATTGCATTGCGATATAGCGTTGTATTTTCACCATCCATCTTTTCTGTGATGATGACCTGTTTACCAACAAAATGGTCACTGTGTTTGTGATGAATGTCATCACTAGACGCACCCGGGGACCAAGGTAAGTGAGGGGTACGAGGGTATTTAAATTTCATGTTTTAAATCCATCAATTTCTAAATTTATATGTGTGATTACAATAAAATTGAGGCACAGCAAGACTGTTCATTTGCAGAACTAAAAAACAATATGACTGTGCTTAGATGGCATTACATGACAGTACCCTCTTTATTCTCTTTAAGCGGTTTTTAAATACGCGCTCACACTGTGCGTTAAGATGTCGACAAGCTCGCTGTCCATATATTGATATTCATCTGGAATATCGAGAATATGAACGGTTTTATGCGCTAATAGCTGAGTAAACTCGGCCATTAAGCGTTGTTTATGTTTATTTTCCATCACAAAAATGATGTCGGCCCACTGAATATCTTTCATGTTGACCGTGCGTTTTGCTTTAGGGCTAGTGCCTGCTGAGCGTGCATTCACGCCCGCCTGTCGTCTCCAAATTTGCTCACCGGTTGGGCTGCGCCATTGATTACGACTACAAATAAATAAAATATTTATGTTTTCCATTGATGTTTTCTATGTCGCTTCCAGCTTCTTTGATAATTTTTTTGATGACAGTTAATCGTTTCATAGCCATGAGGAAAACAATGCGCACAACCTGACGCATCCCCGTTAAATAGTCTCGAAATAAACACTCCCGACTTTTTTTGAGGCACCTCAGCAAAACCTTGATCATTTTGATTAAATGCCCCAATTAATTTTTGCTCTCTATTCATATCGTGCTCCTTTAGCAATTAGCTAAAAGAGCGCGCCTAATTTTGTTTTTATTAGCATCGATTTCCTAATTAATCTTGAGGAGTAAACCGCTCACCTTTAAACGTTCTACTCGGGTTGCCACGCTGTACTTCCCAGTGCTGCAGCCACCGAGACTTATCTTGCTCAGAGATCTCAGTTTGCTTCAGCATTTCTAGTTTTTGTAACAGTAACGCTGTTGCTAGACGCTTGTTCGCATGCTGACTGCGCTCACTCTCAACCCTAACCATTAAGCCTGTTTCTCTGTGCGTGGCTTGCACTGCAGAGTCAGTTTTATTGACATGCTGACCGCCTGCCCCTGACGCTCGGCAAGTTTGATAATCAATCGCCTTATCAAACTGCTGCGTATTTACTTCATAAAGATTGCCACTGAAAAACCAATTTTTACGTTTATGCTTAGTACGAAATGGGCTTTGGCAAACCCATAACAGTGCACCTTGCCAATGATGCGCAAACTGTTTGGCCTTTTGTGTAGCCTCAAGCTCAATCAATATAGATTTAAAGCAGCCTTTTTGCTGAGCACCCACGGCCTCTACAATCGAGTAATCAATGTTTTGAGCTTGGCACTCGCGTTCAATGGTTCTCAGTGCCAGTCCTACGGCCTTACAGCATTCAATTGGCCCTTGTCCTGAAGTTAATTGCAATAACATCATGCGCTACACCCTCCATTGGTTTTAAAGGTCAATATCGGGCGAAGCCTTGCAATAACATCGATTAACCCCGCTTCTTCTAAGTCGGCAATAATGGTTTGTGCCTTTTTATACGCTTGAGGTGCTTCGTCATATAACAGCTCTTTGTTTGCACAAATCACCCGACTGCCAAGCTCAGTTTTATATAAGTCATCGCGTTTATATTTATGACTTAAGCGACCTTGGCACTCACCACGCTTCCACTTTCTACCAGCGCCATGTGCTAACGAATACAAACTCATGTGCATTGCTTCGTCAGCATCTTCTCTGGGCTTAACCAAATAGCTATAATCACCACGAGAACCCGGAATAACAACCGCGCCACAGTCACTCGGTGTTGCACCTTTTCGGTGTAAAAAGCCTTTCATGCCTCCAATTTCTTTTGCAGTCACTAAGTTGTGATTTACATCTAAAATGACATTACCATCTGCGCGAATGGCGTCTAAAAAGCGCTTTGCTATCATCTCTCGATTAAGCTCAGCCCAGCGCACCGCTTCATCATGCTGTTCAAAATAATGCGTAAAGCTTTGCTCTGAGCTTTGTAAGCCATCATGGTTGTGTTCAGTGATATGTTTGACCAGAATTGACTGGCCTAACCCACGAGAACCAGAGTGCACGAGCAATTGCAATTGCTGCTTAGACAAACCTAAAGCTGAAAAGGCTCGCTCGTTATACACTTCATCGACCGCTTGAAATTCAGCAAAGTGATTGCCTCCACCTATGGTGCCAAGCGCATGATCAAAACCTTGTACACGTATGTTTTTCTCATTTCTTCGCATTTGGATGATGTCGCTCCAGCTGTCATCCAACGGCAACTCAATGTCTTTGAGCTTTTTAACGATTTTATCTAGGTTTACCTTTGACACCTTCAACGACGATTGCCACAAAGCCATACCACAACCTATGTCGTTGCCCACTAACGCAGGATAGATTTTATTTTTTGTAAAAAATGCCGCACCAATTGGATAGCCTCGGCCTGGATGTAAATCTGGCATACCTGCAACTCGATGCATACCTGCCAGCTCTGATGTTTTAATGAGTTGTTGTGTAGCCAACCCTTCAATCCAAGTATCTTTGGATGCAATTAGGTTGACCGAATCTGTTAATTTTTGGACTGATTTGCCCATAGTACCAATACCTTTCTTACTAAGAAAAAGATGGTGGATCCCAAAGGTTAATCAGACTGACTGCTTTATTAGCTACAAGATAGTAAGCGAAAACAATTATTTTAGGCGTAATTTGAAAATTAAAGCCGTGCCAAAGCGATCAGAATAATACCGATTATTAAACCTTATTGGGTCGTATTGGCAGGTCTATTTATACTTGGAAGTGACCGATGAGAAAGCATGGCAGAAACTAATAAGTTAGTTTCTAATTAATCGCTTTTTAGCGGACAAGACCTGCAAAGGATAAATTTTTATGTGACATGTTTTTCTCCTTTACAGTTAGTTGATGAAATAATAAACGCTCAATGAGTGAACGGGCGCAGTCTAAATTTGACTGGTCCTTTTTGCAAGACAATTTGCAAAAAATTTTCACTATAGTTATTTATTTGATGTAAATAATCAGAGAAGATAAAAATAAGAATTTTGACTTTTTAAGAGGTTTTCAAAGATTTTAACTGCTATTTCCAGCCCATCTTCCACACTTTTGGGTTTTTGAGATCGCGCCAGTTAATTTCTATTTCGCGCTTGGTCATTACCGCTTCGATGATGCATTCAATCACGCGACCTTCTTCATCAAACTCAACACTGGTAACCATAAAATGCTTTTCTTTTGATTGCGGGTAAACAGCCGTCCATTTGCTGTTTAATAGTTTGCGCGGGGTTAGCATGTGTTGCATAAGTTTCAGGTGTGCTTTTCTAAAATATGAGTGTATATACGCTTTAACTTACCAAACTGATCAGCCTGCGGCGATAAGGCCTTTAATATCCCGTCATAAGCTGGCGCTCAGAGGCTTCAAACTGCTTTTGCAATTTGGCTCTTGCTTGCTCAACTCTAGGATCGTTCATTGCTTTGCGTAGTGCATCTTCTATGAATTCATCTGAGTCAAGCGTGAGTGCAAACGCCAAACCTTGGCTTGCAAATCCGGTGTCATCAAATTTATTCAAACGCTGTAGTTCATTCATATCATGACCAAGTGACTTCAACTTACCTGATACAGCAAATACAGTACCAACAAAGCGATCGACACGTCCTTTCAATAATGCATGCAATGCTTGAGCAGAGTTGAGAAATTTGTATACATTATCTTCACCGAAGTGATGTTTAATACTCATCATCTTATGTGCATTACGCTCAACGGCAACCTGTAATTGCCTACCTTCTGGATCAGGTCGTCCTTTCACTTTCCAGATATACTGTTGACCGGTATAAACCTGCGTTAACCAGATAAAGTTAGGTGCTCGCTGTGGGGTTTTAGACATTGAGAGAATAAGAATGTTTGGGTGGTAAGCATCCCTCTCCATAATACGAGCCCAAGGCTTACCATTAAATTCATCTTTGAAGTCTGCATTTTCTTTCGCGACAGCAATTAATAACTCAGCAAAATCAATAATAGGGCCATGGCCCTTATTATTTGCATCAATGGTTTGAAACGGTGGGTTATGTTCAAATACCACCGATAAACGAGGACTCTCAGCCAATGCTGAGCAAGCAATTAAACAGCAATAAAAGAACAGACACAATTTCATTATTTGCTTGCTCAAACTTCTCATCCTATGAGTATAACCAGCAATCGTAACTTTGCTTTGTTACGACCGCCTTGAAAGCTACAGGTTAGCCGCTGCTTTTAACCTAGTTTGCGCATCCATTAGCATGTCGTAATAAGGGTATGACTTATCAGCGAGCTTTACGGCCTTCTCTAAAAACTCGAACGCTTTTTTGTTATCTTCTTTTTGTTCATAACCATAAGACAACCCCCACCAAGCATCGACAGAGTTGGGATGTAGCTTGGTATTATGGGCGAATACCTGAATAGCTTTATCGTAATTTCGCATGCCGATGAGCTGATAGCCTAACTGCCTAACTGCATTATCTGGTGGAGCGACTTTTTCACCCCATTGCTCAGAGAGCTTCTTGTAATACGCATCAATTGAAGTCATGTCGTACGTTAGCTTCTTCAACGGCATTTGTTTGGCCATAAATAGATTATGGTAGGCATTAAACGCCCCTGCCGCAGACGTTAGGTTATGAGATACGCCATCAAGCGCATCACTCACGTATGATAATTTGAACGGTTTATTGTTTTGAATAAACTGCTGCAAATCGTCATAACGCTCACGCATGACACCCGCTTCTTCACCAATGTTCATATAAAGATAAGTATCGAGGGTTTTGTTTTTCTTTAAAAACTCTTTTGTGCGCGTCACTGCTGCCCCATAGTTCCACCAAACCGCCGGACTATAAGCTAAATGTGCTTGAAACAGGGTTGGTTTTTCGGTCATCGCATAAAGTGCAAATACCCCCGCAGCCGATGCGCCACCAATAATTTTATAATCATGAGTACGATATTTTTCATCGATAAGTGGGATCAGCTCCTTTTCAAAAAAGTCTAAAAACTTTTTACCTCCGCCCCCTAATCCAACAGGACCTTGCGGCTCTTCATTTGCGGTCGGATATAAATCCCTCAATCGCTCGGTATTTTCAATTGCCACTATGATGGCTTCTGGTGCAGCATTGTCGTTTTGTAAGCGCTCAAGCACTGAGGTGATCAATGGCAAATTACCCGCGCCATCTAAACGGTAAATGACCGGATAGGCTTTATCAGGCTCAGCTTTATAACTCTTTGGTAGTTGAACAACGACTGTGCGTTCTTCGTTTAAAATGTTCGATTTAAATACATGAGTAAACTGAGTGTAATCAGCTCGTTCTTCGGTTGCTGAAGTTTGAGAAAGCGCCAGCGGAGAAACGACAATTGAAGACAAAGCTAAACTAAGAGAAAGCGCCAAAGGTTTAAGTAAATTCACGAATCATCCTTTAAAAATAAAGTGGTTACTCGTTCAACATATCAACACATCAGGTACAAAAGAAAGTAAAAGTAAACATTTCATAAAAATAACCAAATAATTTTTGGTAAAACCCAAACAAAAAGCGGCCTGAATAACACTATCCACACCGCTTTTCACATCTAAATTAGCTGGTATATGAACTTAAGCTGCCGATTTAACAATCGCGCCCTCTGCAATATGTACATGATCGTCGTCTTGCTGTAAAAAAGCACTGTTATGACTGATCATAATGACACGTCTCTCCTTTGCGATAGCTCTGATCAAGGTCATCATTTCTGTACTATTGTGTTTGTCTAAGGCCGATGTTGGCTCATCCATCAATAACACTTTGGCATTGCGCAATAGCGCACGGGCGATAGCAAATCGCTGCTTTTCACCTCCAGAGAAAATCTGCGCACGCTCACTCACGGCCTGTTCAAGATCTTTACCAACCTTTTCATACCATTGCGACAACCCAACTTGCTCAAGCACTTGTTCAATTGCATCATCACTCGGTTGCTCAGACAAACCTAATAGCAAGTTTTCTTTAATGCTAGTATTTAATAATTTCGGCTCTTGATCGACCCACGCAATTGCTTGTCTCAAAGAATATAAATCAATGTCATCTAAACGTTTGCCATCAATGAATATCGCTGACTTTGTATCATCATAAAAACCAAGCAATTGCGACATCAGGGTGCTTTTTCCTGAGCCACTTTCACCGGTTACAATTGATAAACCCGGCCCATCAAATTGATAGCTAACATTATTTAGAATCACTTTCTCATCGCGCTCAAAATTCAGTGCTTGTATTTGAATTTCACTCGCATTGTCGACGCTTTCACCTTGCTGAAGCTGCTCCTGCGCTAACTGTTCGATGTCTTGCAATCGAGTTGCCGTACCCGCAGCTTTGAATAAATTACTGAAGAATGCACCCAGTGCCACAAGCGGAAAAGTTAAACCAAATAAGTACATTAAAAATGCGGTAACTGTGCCTAAAGTCATGCTACCTTGCTGCATCCAATAGCTCGAAAAGCCTAAAATCGCGACCATGCTCATCATCAGCACCAAGTTAATGGTCGGGCTGATCATCGCCATGATTTTAGCCCCTCGAACTTCGTGCTCCATGCAGGTTTCTAGTAATGCTTTTGATTCTTGATGCAAAGGGCTTTGCGCATTATGAGATTTGATCAGAGTGTGATGGCGCATCCACTCAGTTAACGTACTCAGGAGCTTTGCTTGAGCTGCTTGAATGGCTTTACCAATACCACTCATCATCAGAGATAAAGGCAAAATAATTAAAAAGCCGACTAACACACACGCCAATAAAACCAGAGTTAAACGCCAGTCGAGATAGAACATCATAGCGACAACCGCCACAAGTGATACAGCACCCGCAAATAAACTAATAAAATCAGTCGCCAGCACCGTTTTAACTTCTAAGGTATCGTTAACAACGCGTGTTGCGTATTCAGCACTGTGTTTATCTGATGAAGCTTCAACTTTACTAAACAATAACTTACCAATAAGGCTATAGCGTAAGCTGGTGCATATACGTTCACCAGTTTTGGCACCATACCATGTCAAAATCCCTTCAAACACGGCACTTATCAGCACAATACCCAGAAGTGTCATTAATACCGACATCGCAACGCCATCGACTGAGATAGAATCGACTAAGTTTTTCGAAAACCATGGGATCAATAACTCAAGCACCGTTGTAACGACAACCAACAATGACAACACTGCAAATTGCATCTTACTTGGCTTATGCGGTTTTAAAATCTGCCATAAGTTTTTTAACTCACCACCACTTTGACTCATTACTTCTCTCCTGAAATAAAATCACGGTCAAAATATAAATGACCAACAGGTCATTTTCAAGTGACTAATTGTTATGTTTTTAATCATGTGTGAGAATACGGTGACTTCTTTGAGGAAATTACAGTGTCAAAACGCGATTTAATTTTATCGACAGCTAAAACCTTATTTATTGAAAATGGTTTTAGAGCAACCACCATTGCCAAGATTGCAGAACATGCAAATATTGCGAAAGGTTCTATTTATTCTTACTTTTCAAGCAAAAACGATATTGTTAAAGCATTATTGCTGCAAACAGACGAAACGCGTCAAAACATCATAGATGCGTTGCTCAACTCGACACATAAAGATAATGACAACCTGATCAAACGCTATATTGAACTAGAGCTAGGTGAAGTCGTAAAAGAACGCGATTTTTTAAAAGCGATTTTAAACAGCGATGAAATGACACTAAATGAAGAGCTCATTGAAATGTTGCAGCAATTACGTGTGAACTATCACATGACGCAGCAAAAAATTATTTTGCAAAGCTTTGGCCAACCCATTGAGCCGCATTTGCTTGATGTAACAACCATGTTGAATGCGTTATTACAAGAATACACCATCTTTTTAGCACTCGACGAAGCCAAGTTTTCACTAGACCGTTGTGCAAAATACATTCAACTGAATGTCAAAAGTATCGCCAACAACCTAATTGACCAATCGGTCACTCCATTTTTGACTAAAGATAATTTTCCGATGCCATTGCCATCGCATAGTAAATTTATGCAGCAGCAAGCAATTAAAGATTTGCTCGAAGAGATCAAACAGTTTGCACAAAGCCAAGACAATGCAATTGAGGAAGAAATTTACAACACGCTCGGTTTATTAGAGCAAGAACTAGATCAAAGCTCAGCAAACAAAACACTACAACGCGCACTCCTTGCGAACCTGCGCCAGTTTAATGCACTCAATAAACAACTTGATGCACTCGCACCATTACTTGACCTACAACTTGGTTAAGCAAGCAAAACTAATAAAAAGTACCTGAGTTAGCTGCTTACTTGCAGCTAACTTCACACTTTTACTAACGAATACTTCGGTAATTTAATCTTTCTGTAAGTGCTCTTTCATTTCCATCACTGATTTAACATCAATGCTGTACTCAGCAGTCGGTCTCGCCAACAAACGGGGAATGCCAATTGGCTCACCAGACTCAAGGCAAAAGCCATAAGTTTCATGACGAATACGCTCAAGCGACTGTTGGATCTTAGGTAACAAGCGCTGCTCACGCTCGACAATACGAATTAATAAACTAGATTGCTCTTCCCAAGCCGCTTTATCTAACGGATCTGTGGTATCAGGTTTATTCAGCATTTGCTCTTTCGCTTCTCGAATACGCTCACGCGTCGTATCGTGAAGCTCTACTAACTTCAGCCTAAAAAACGCCAGTTGCTCGTCATTCATATACTCCTCTTCTGGCGCATTAATGATTTTTTCTTCCATCTCAGCAAGAGACTCTGCACTCATTGTTTCCATAAACTTCACCACGACTGTTAAATCAACACAACAATTTAAAATTGTTATAACATAACAAATGTAGCAGATTTTAGTTTTTGAGATATTAATTAAACGCTAATTCTCAAAATAGAGAGAAGATAGTATTTAGATGGCAATTTCCGATTTGAACCCAATGGCAGTTTTGAATGTCCACCAAAAACCGGAGACACTCAAAAATAACACGACATTTTAGTTATCCTGTGTAGGTTCTGACCCTTTAACGCATTAACTCAGCAATAATGCCCGGTTCAGAAACTCCGGCCTCTTTCATCGCTTCTTGTAGCCCTTTAATGGCATCGTGACGAGCAAACTCGAGGCTATTAACCTGGTTCTGATGCATATCTAGCACATCTCGTTTTGTGTCATCATCTGGGTAGCTGGCTTCTTTTGCCTCAGCAAGCGCCTCTTCAGCAGCTTCGATCATTTCTATGAGCCGCTCAATGGCCTTTATCATCTCTTTAATATGTGGCGGGAGCTTATCTTTAGGGTCTTCAGATTCTTCTTGCAGTTTTTTTCGACCTTCCATTGAAATATGGATCGACTCATCTTGGCTATCTGCTGCTTCTTCCGCTTTTCCAGCTTGTTCAGTTTGAACGCCCTCGTCCTTTGCACTGGTTGGCGCATTTAGATAAATTGGCATTGCGTTGCCATTGCCGATACGCATGGGTTTTCCTTAATTTGATTGAGTTGTTTCTATTTATCGGCCGCGCAGACGATTTCATAAATCAAAATGTGCTTTCATGTAAGTATTTTTAAACCAGCAACATAACCACAAGAAAAGCTTAATAAAAAAGGTACTTTCACGCAATTAAATCGACATTCTTTAGCACTACTTTAGCGCTGAAGTTTTTGCTCTATTTGAGTATTCACTTTAGCAATTGGACTGTGCTGACGTCAGGGAGGGCTTAAACAACCGAAATTGTCGGAGAACAAAATGAAATTACTGCGTGTCTTTGTGTGTGTTGTAGCTTTACTCAGCGCACACAGCAAAGCCGATACACTTAAAGTGATGGCTTATAATATTATGCAATTAAACGTGCAAGATTGGGATCAAGCAAATCGTGCACAGCGCTTACCAAACGTCATATCTCAATTAAGTGACAGTCCTGATGTTATTCTTATCAGTGAAGCCTTTAGCAGCCAATCAGAAGCTGCATTAGCAGAACTCGCTCAACTTTATCCTTATCAAACTCCCAATGTTGGCGAAGACTGTAGTGGCGCAGGTTGGCAAAGCTTAACGGGTAACTGCTCGAATAGCCCCTTTGTGATCCGCGGTGGGGTGGTGATTTTATCTAAGTACCCCATCATTACGCAAAAGGCCCATGTGTTTAATAACAGCCTGACTGATAGTTGGGATTATTTAGCAAACAAGGGTTTCGCTTATGTTGAAATAGAAAAACATGGCAAACGTTACCACCTTATTGGTACACATTTACAAGCAACGCATGATGGCGACACAGAAGCTGAACATATTGTGAGAATGGGTCAATTACAAGAGATACAAGACTTCATTCAGAGCGAGCAAATTCCCACTTCTGAGCCGGTCATTATCGGCGGTGATATGAACGTAGAGTGGAGTAAGCAATCTGAAATTACAGATATGCTCGAAGTGGTTCGCAGCCGTCTTATTTTCAACACACCTGAAGTTGGCTCTTTCTCTGCAAAACACAACTGGTTTACCAAAGCTAACGCTTACTATTTCGACTACAGCTTAGAATATAACGACACGCTCGACTATGTACTTTGGCATACAGATCATAAGCAACCGACCAATACCCCAGAAATGTTAGTGCGTTACCCAAAAGCAGATCGTGACTTTTACTGGCGTTACCTGCGCGGAAATTGGAACTTACCCTCTGGCCGTTATTATCATGATGGTTACTATAATGAGCTGTCTGATCACTACCCAGTGCAAGTTAACTTTGAATTTTAATAATAAAAGGAAGCCCTAAATGGCTTCCTTTTTTGTTCGCTTTTAATGCTGTTGACATCTTGGGAAGTAATAAGGCATGTCATTCTTGAGTTTATTACTCTCTTTTATTTAAGTTTATTCGCAACACGCATTAACTTTTGAAATTTAGGGCATTGTAAATGATGCTCTGCAGGGCATTCTGCAACATGTAGCAAACTATCTCGTGTGGCTTTTAAACGTGTAATTTGCTCATCTACCTCTTGTGCTTTGAGTCGCAGTTTTGCTCTATTTATTTCTAGCTGTGATTTCTCACCAAACATATCTGCTATTTCATCTAATGATAAATTAGCCAAGCGACCCAGTGAGATCAAAGTTAACTTTTCTACAACTGCACCATCAAACTGACGACGTAAACCTTTGCGAGCAACGGCTTTAATCAGCCCCCTTTGCTCATAATACCTAAGCGTTGCAGCACTGAACCCTGACAATTTTGCAACCTCACCAATATCCAATGTTTTTTCTTTCATTATGGCCTTGACTTAAAGTTAACTTTAAGTGGCATGCTATGAAAGTAAGGTTAACTTTTCAACAGAGACAAACTATATGACCCAAGAAACTTTCTTTTATATATCACTTATAGGTATCGGTGCCACGGTCGCCATGGACTTATACGCAATACTGATCAAAAAGCTATTTGCGATCCCCTCTCTTAATTACGCACTGCTCGGTCGATGGCTTTTACTCATGCCTCGCGGACAGCTCGTCCATCAAAATATTGCTTCAACACATTACGTAAGAGGTGAAGTATTCATAGGGTGGTCAGCGCATTATGCAATCGGTGTTATCTTTGCTTTTATATTTATTAGTATCACTGGGCTAAATTGGTTAAGCGCGCCTGAGTTGCTACCGATTTTGCTGTTTTCATGTTTGAGCGTTTCACTTCCCTTTTTTATCATGCAACCTTGCTTTGGTATGGGCTTTGCGGCATCAAGACTCCCCTCAGCAAATCAAGCAAGGCTAAAAAGTATTTGCACCCATTTGGTATTCGGGTTGGGGGTCTATGTGAGTGCTCTGCTAGTTAATTTATTTTAAACTCACTTAACCAACATCTTTTAGGGCTATAAATGCCCTTTAAATTAATCTCTTGCTGCAACTCAATAAGAGGTAATAAGCGAGGGGGCGGGTGTAGTAATTGGCTGTTACCCGCCACTTTTCATTCTTTGCTTAAATAAACTGAGCTTTTGAAAAATAAGTATCCAATACTCAACAACAGGCAGGAGGCGAAGAACAATGAAAATCTTAATGATCACAGGTGATTTTGTAGAAGACTATGAGAACATGGTGCCGTTTCAAGCACTGCAAGCTATGGGCTATCTAGTTGATGCCGTTTGCCCGAATAAGAAAGCAGGCGATGTGATTGCCACGGCTATTCATGATTTTGAAGGACATCAAACTTATACTGAGAAGCCAGGTCATGATTTTACGTTAAACGCTGATTTTGCAGCAGTGCGTGCCGACGATTACGATGGGCTTTACTTACCCGGAGGTCGCGCGCCTGAGTATTTGCGTTTGGATGAAAATGTGATCGGTCTTATCAAAGCATTCGCTGACAATAACAAACCAATTGCTTCTATCTGCCATGGCCCGCAATTGTTGTCGGCTGCTAATATCATTACTGGTAAGCGTATTTCTGCTTACCCGGCTTGCAAGCCAGAGATTATACTTGCAGGCGCTGAATATGTGTCAGTAGAAATGGATCAAGCAATCACCGACGGTAACTTAGTCACAGCACCAGCGTGGCCTGCACACCCTGAATTTTTAAAACAGTTTATCGCTCTATTAAACAAAGCATAACTAACGAGGAGCCATCACTATGTGCCAACTTTTTATCGGTGCCAACCAAGATTGTTGGAAGAACATCACACGTTCACTGCGTATTGATGGCGTCACCACTTCAATTCGTCTTGAGCATTTTTTCTGGCGTGTGTTAGAAGAAATCGCTTTTAGAGATGACTTAAGTGTTGGGCAACTTATTACTCGCTTGTATCACGAATCACTCGATGCCGATCATGATATAGGTAACTTCACGTCGTTTTTGAGGGTCTGTTGTGGCCGTTATTTATCACTGGCAGCAGATGGTGAAATAACCCGCGATGCGCTCAACCCACTGGCCGAGGTAAACGCAGAAAAGTTACTTGAACGCGAAAAAGCAACGACAGATAAACGCAAAGCTCTCTTTACCAAAAGTGAGAGTAGCCCGCATTAAAAACACGGTTTGCGTGCAACTACAAGACATGCGCGACATAAAGCCGCGCCTTCAAATACTTCAAGGACCTAAGCTGATTACCTATTCTTCGGCAGTCTTGTTAGATCCAGTTTTAGCACCCTAGAACGTCTTTGGTAGTTATAAAGCGAACGCTTTTTATCTGGTAAGTCTTCAACCCCCACACAATCAAAGCCTTGCTCTAAAAACCAATGAATACTGCGTGTTGTCAGTGCAAACAAACTCTTATAGCCGACGCGCTTGGCTTTATTGATGACCGATCGAAGTAGAATGCTGCCACGATCTGCATCGCGATATTGCGGATGAACGGCAAGACTGGCAAATTCGCCCATATTCTCTTCGTCAAATGGATAAAGTGCGGCACAAGCGATGATAACGCCATCGCGGTCTATCACGGTAAACTGCTCAATTTCTATTTCTAACTGTTCACGAGAGCGGCGAACCAAGTAACCTTGTTCTTCGAGCGGACGAATTAGATTTATAATGCCATTGATGTCACCAATCGTTGCGCTACGTAATTGCTCGGAGCTCTGCGGCGCGATTTGTGTACCAATACCATCGAGGGAAAATAGCTCTTGAAGCAAGGCCCCATCTTCTTCATAACTCATAAGGTGACAACGGTGCACGCCGCCACGACATGCATCAATAGCCGCTTGCAAAAATACTGAGGCACTCATACAAGTAGAGCCTTGATCACGATGACGTGCTAATACCTGCTCCGCCTCATTTGGCATCAACTCAGCTAAAGCTTCGCCATTTTCGTCTAAGATCCCCGCCTCTTTACAGAAGCCCAGCATCTTATCTGCATTGAGTTTAAGCGCGACTTGGGTGGCAATTTCTTCTGCTGTTAGATTAAAGCTCTCACCAGTAACTGATGCGGTGATCGGCCCAAGCAATACAATGCTATTGTTGTTCAATTGATGGCAAATTCCGTCTACGTCGATACGACGCACTTTGCCTGAGTGATGATAGTCGACACCATTATCAATACCCAAGGGCTGAGAGATCACAAAATTACCACTGACAACGTTAAGATTAGAGCCAGACATAGGGGTACTGCTTAACGATTTAGACAAACGCGCGGTGATGTCGAGTTGCATGGCACCTGCAACTTGCTTGATGACTTTAAGCGACTCATTGTCGGTCACCCGTACATCATTATGAAACTGGGTAATTATGCCAGCATCACAAAGTGCATCATTAATCTGAGGTCGTGCACCAAATACCAATACAATCTTGATACCGAGACTCGTCAGTAACGCAATATCATTAATTATACTGCGACAACCAGGCTGATCAATCGCCTCACCACCTAGCATAATTACGAATGTTTTCCCCCTATGTGCATTTACATAAGGCGTTGATTGACGAAAACCGTCTACGAGTTCAGTTGTACGCACCTGCCGCTTACCTTTGTTCAACCATCAATGGATCTTGGTTATAACTTTAAAGAATTATTATGCACAAATAAAGAATTAATATTCTTTATTTGTGCAATTTATAATTTTCTAGCGTATGTTGTTTAGTTGAAGGAAATATTAAAATGGAAACTAGCTTTTTCGTTTTAAGTTGTTGATCAGTTGAATATCAACCCAATGCTGCTTTCCTTCATAGACCCGTTTGCCGCTTTTATTGATATGCCAATCGCCTCGAATAAAAAAGAAGTATTTTCCATCAGGTGATAATTGAGGGGAGCTTTCCTGTTTTTCAGTATTAATTGTTGCTCCCATGTTTATCACCTTCGACCAAGTGCCATCTGGCTCTTTAAAACTAATATAAAGGTCTGATTGCCCAAAACCCTCGGCTCGTTGCACACTCCAAATCAAGTAAGATTCGTCAGGCGCTATCATGGAACCCGCTATGTACTCTCCTTGATTCATATCGTCTCTTAGCTTTATAGGCTCTTCATACTGCCCGTTGATAAGTCGAGAGTAATACAAAGCGCCAACAACACCCCGCTCTTTATATCCGGTAAAGTAATAAGTGCCATTCGCAGAAACCGATCTGCCATGCGCCATGTATTTTATGAATGTGCCAGGGCTTTTAGGCTCTGACCAACCATCACCTTGGCGCTCTCGATACATTTTACCGATGAACATTTTGCTGCCATCATAAGAAAACTGCGGCCACCGTAGATCGGTTTCTGAAGCCTTTCCCCACTGATTATTTTCTTTATGAATAACAAAGAAGCCTCGCTTTTTGTCTTCGCCTATCGCTTTGGTGAAGTAAAAAGACCGCATATTTGGCGTGAATGTACCGCTTTCAAACTCCCCGTTTGGTGAAACTATTTCAGGTTCAAAGACCTTAGGTACTAAACCCGGAGGCTGCTCTCCAAAATACGTACTTTCTTTTACATTAGGTTTGTCTTCAGCATGATTCATAAAGCAACCGCTGAGACTTAAAAATAAAAGGGTGAGTAAAGTTAAATTTGACTTCATGGTTTGTCCTTAATGGTGATTTAAGAACCACTGACATTAGCAGTTCAAATACAAAAAACCTGATGTCTTGATGAATTGTGCCTGATTGTCGCTAATGAAGCCTTTGTAAGTGCACTGCAGCATAAGTTTACAACTCAAGAAAATAGAAAAATAGCTGTTAAGAATCTGTATTTTATAAATAAGTTTTTATTTTAGTTTTTATGAATGCAAACTTCAGAAGCCTATGAGGGGAAGTAGATTATAAGCTATTTTAAAGAGAAATTATTTTGGCATAGTCATAAAAAAGGCGCTGAATGCGCCTTTAGTGTCTTGATTTTCAGGGGACACATGCCCCCCTAAAACTCGTTAATTACTCAACCGTTACAGACTTAGCAAGGTTACGAGGTTGGTCAACGTCAGTACCCTTGATAACCGCTACGTAGTAAGAAAGTAATTGTAGTGGAATTGTATATACCACTGGTGCAATCACGTCTTCTACGTGGTTTACGTTCATTACACGCATTGTGTCGTCAGACTCAAACGCGGTGTCTTTATCTGCGAATACGTAGATGATACCGCCACGTGCGCGTACTTCTTCAACGTTCGACTTAAGCTTTTCAAGTAATTCGTTGTTTGGTGCAACAACAATGATTGGCATGTCTGCATCAATAAGCGCCAGAGGGCCGTGCTTAAGTTCACCTGCAGCGTAAGCTTCAGCGTGAATGTATGAAATTTCTTTCAGCTTTAACGCACCTTCCATCGCGATCGGGTATTGTGAACCACGACCTAAGAACAGTGAGTGGTGCTTGTCTGCAAACTCTTCCGCTAAGCCTTCGATACCTTCAGCCATGCTTAACGCTTCTTCAAGCTTGCTCGGTAGCGTCTTAATTGCGTTCACAATCACGCTTTGATCACGGCCTTTCTCTTGCGCGATAGACGCAGTAAGCATTAACAAACCAACTAGCTGAGTGGTGAAAGCTTTGGTTGAAGCAACGCCAATTTCAGCGCCCGCTTTAGTCATGAATGCTAAGTCTGATTCACGCACTAGCGAAGAACCCGGCACGTTACAAATAGTCATTGAAGCCATATAGCCTTGCTCTTTCGCAAGACGAAGTGCTGCTAATGTATCAGCCGTTTCACCTGATTGTGAAATCGTCACAAGTAGGCTGTTTTCGTGAACGAAAGACTCGCGGTAACGGAACTCAGAGGCAATCTCAACGTTACAGCTAACACCAGCAAACTGTTCTAGCCAGTAGCGGGCAACCATACCTGAATGGTAAGACGTACCACATGCGATGATCTGAACATGTTTAACATCTTTGAAGATTTGCTGTGCGCTGTCGCCGAATGCATCGATGGCAACTCGGTCATTTTCTAAACGGCCTTCAAGCGTATTACGAACTGCCATTGGCTGCTCGTAAATTTCTTTTAGCATGTAGTGGCGGTATTCACCTTTACCTGATGCGTCTTGCGTGATGTTTGATTCAACCACTTCACGCTCAACTGGGTTGCCATCTTTATCAAAGATCTCAACCGTTTCACGAGTGATACGCGCTACGTCGCCTTCTTCTAAGAAGATAAAGCTACGTGTTACAGGAAGAAGCGCTAGTTGGTCAGAAGCAATGAAGTTTTCGCCAAGACCTAAACCAATTACCAGTGGGCTACCAGAACGCGCAACAATGATTTCATTGTCGTTTGCTTTGTCGAATACAACTGTACCGTAAGCACCTTCAAGCTGTTTTACTGCTGCTTTTACCGCTTCTAATAGCGTTGAATGCTGCTGACGAAGTTGATGAATTAGGTGCACCATAACTTCTGTGTCGGTTTCAGATAAGAACTCGTAACCGTCACCTTTAAGTGCGTCACGAAGCTGTGAATGGTTTTCGATAATACCATTGTGTACTAGCGCAATTTCATCATTTGAAATGTGTGGGTGCGCGTTTGCTTCAGTTACGCCACCGTGTGTTGCCCAGCGCGTGTGTGCAATACCCGTCGTGCCTTTTACACCTGCATCAGTCAATGCAGAGTCTAGGTTGGCAACTTTACCAACAGCTTTAACTGTATTTAATTCGCCATTTAGGCTCAGTGCTACACCTGCTGAGTCATAGCCACGATACTCAAGGCGCTTTAAGCCTTCGATTAGGATTTTATTTACTGGACGCTCTGCTACCGCCCCAACAATGCCACACATAGATGCTCCATTTTTGCATGTTGTTTGCCTATTTACCCTACCTGCAATTTCAAGTAGCTTAGGTAAAATTTAGTTGATGAACATAATTCGGCCACTGTTAAGTAGTTGAATTATTTGCACGTCATCAAACTAATTAGGCTGTTGTCATAATGATTTATAAATTCAGGTGTTGTCGTCTGAATTTATTAAGCCTCTGCACAGATCAGCTGTATGCCTTTTGCCTCGATCGCCTTGCGTGTGTCATCTGCAAGGAGGTTGTCGGTGATCAAGGTGGTCACTTGCTGCCATGGCAGTTCTAAATTTGGGATCTTGCGGCCAATTTTTTCTGACTCCACCAGCACGATCACTTCTCGTGCTGACTCAGCCATCACTTGGCTCAAGCCCACTAATTCGTTAAAAGTGGTTGTACCTCTTTCAACATCGATGCCATCGGCACCGATAAATAACTGGTCAAAATCGTACGAACGTAAAACTTGTTCTGCTACCTGCCCTTGAAATGACTCCGAATGAGGATCCCAGGTTCCTCCGGTCATCAAAAGTGTTGGCTCATTTTCTAAAGATAACAAAAGATTAGCGATATTCATCGCATTAGTCATCACGACCAAACCGCGTTTTTTAGACAGCTCAGGGATCATCGCTGCAGTTGTACGACCACTATCAATAATGATGCGGTTATGATCCTTTATCAAAGCTGAAGCAGCTTTTGCGATTGCCATTTTGCGAAGCGTATCGCGTTTTTCATCGCCTTTTGCCACGATTTCTTTTGGCAATGCAATCGCACCACCGTAACGACGCAACAATAAACCGCTCTTTTCGAGAGCCGTTAAATCCTTTCGGATCGTAACTTCTGAAGTTTCAAATTCTAAAGCAAGTGCTTCGACACTGACTTCACCGTGCTGATTCACACGAGCAAGAATGGTATGGCGACGTTGTTGCGTGTTGCGTTTGGTCATAATCCGTTATCTTTACTGGCTAATAAGTTTCGTTTCGTAACTTTCTCGAAAGTTTAAACGAAACCTTTGCTATTGGGCAAGTTTTAATTGATCGATTTTTATTCTAGTAATAAAAAATTCAATATAAAGTAAAAAGTGACGTGTTTAAGAAATAAAAATGGCTTGCTTGGGCATAAAAATCAGCAAGCCATCGAGTAGAAGAAGGGTACAAAGAAAAATGTGTACTATTAAATTCAGTTAATGGATCCCAATTAATGGGTTAAATGCACCATCATTTTGCAACGCTCATTTTTAGAACTGCCAATCATTTCGTCATAGGCCGTTTCCATTTCAAAAATCGCATTTTCAGCACCTAGTTCAGCTAAAGTTACTTCGGCTTCGCGCATTGAGTTAAAAGTTTCAGTGCTACCTTTTCTATTCTCTAATAAGTAATAATTACCTTGCGTATCAACACCACCCGCAAGGTAATGGTTAGAGTCGGCATAACTTAAAATAACGGCGACTAGGTTTTGCTCTTCAAACTGCATTTTCAATTCGGTTGCTTGCATAACTCACCTCTGATCAACAAGTATTATTTGAGTTTAGTTATTAAACGAAGCAAACGCAGCTTTTGTTCACTTTTTATTCAGCCCTTGTTATTCATACCTTAAGACCTGAGCAGGTCGAATACTAGCAGCTTTATATGTAAGGCCCGCCACGGTTAACCAAGTGATTAAACTGATAAGCAAAGAAGCAACCATATAAACCCAAATACTTTGCGTAACACTTTGCTCAAAACTCGCTAGCCAATCACTCAATATCAAGAAGCAAATAGGCCAAGCAATCGCACATCCAAATAATACCAACATCATAAACTCTTTAGCGAGTCCATTAATGATCACCAAACGACTTGCCCCTAGTACCTTACGAACAGCCACCTCTTTTTGACGCTGCTTAACAATAAACCCTGTTAAACCAAACACGCCCATCAAAATTAGGATCAATGAAATAACACCACCGATAGCCACCACCTCAGATAATTTTTGTTGCTCACGATAAAGCGCTTGATAGTCATCTTCAAGTAAGGTGATGTCGACAGGTGCAATGTTCAAGCGCGCTTTAACGAAGTTTTGTAAATCGAGTTTTAGTTGGGCATCGTTCGGGTTTTCAACTTTAACCAGCAGCGAATATGTGCCGCCTACACCCAAACCATTCACAAACACCACTGGGGCGCCTTGATGATTGACTGGCCCAACTTTTATGTCTGTAACCACACCCACTATGGTGCCTGTTGCATTCGAAAATGGTCCGGCAAAAAATGAGATTGGTTTACCAATCGCATCTTCTGGGCTGTTGAACCCCAACGTATTGAGTACAGATTCAGGCACGATAATACTGCCTTGCTCGGTGTCTCGATTGAATCTATCTGATGCAAACTCGTCAGAAAAATCGCGACCAGCTAATAAGGTTAACCCCAAAGTTTCAACCACTTTACCATGTACCCCAGCAAGCGAAAGCGACAACGGTGTATCTGGTGTTTGAGGGAGCTTAACGAAGAGACCAGCGTTGGTAGACTGTGTGATTGAGAAGTCCATGGCCACACTGGCTGTCACACCTGGAATAGACTCAATGCTTGCCAAGAGTGATGCGCTTTGCTCTCCATATAATGCTTTTTGCGGCATATTATTGATCACTAGTTGCTGCGACTTTTGATAATTCACAGGTAGAGAGTGTAAAAAATGCAGTTGCTTACTCAACATCATAGCGCTTATTAGTAAACCCACCGACAAGCCCATTTGCAGCAATAATAAAGCCTTTCTGATCCACACACCTTGTCGACCTTGTTTTAGCTCACCATTCAGAATGGCTTTGGTGTTAAATCCTGCCATGTACATACTCGGGTATAAGCCCGATAACACACCAATCCCTGTTGCCAGCGCAAATACCTGTCCCAACCAAATCGGCCATTCTAGTGCTGGCAATGGACGGCCAATCAGTTGCATAAAACTAGGTAAAAATAACTCAACCAACACACAGGCCACTAACATAGCGAACCATGCCAACAAGATAGACTCACTCATAAACTGGGTGATCAGTTGAGCGCGCGTCGCGCCCATGGCTTTGCGTACACCAATCTCTTTGGCACGATTAGAGGACTGCGCGACACTGAAGTTGACATAATTCACACATGAGATGATTAATAAAACCAACGCCATAACTGCACAGATCGTCACAGATGTGGCGTCTCCGCCTATTTTCATATCTTGGGCAAAATTAGGTCCTAAATGAATGTCTTTGATAGGTTGCAACCAATAATGAATGTTTTGCCATTGCCAAATTTGCGCATAGATTTCTGTTGCCGACTGCGCAACCAATTCCATATTTGTATTAGGTAATAGCGCAACATAGGTGTGCATTACATTACCGCGAATGCCCATAAAGGGTTCGATGCTGGTTAATGAGTGAAAATAAAAATGGCTATTCACAGGGAGGTCAGAAAACACCGCACTAACCGAAAGCAGTCGATTGTTCCTTTGTAGCTTTAAGGTACGGCCTATTACCTTATCTGGCGTAGCAAAAGCCCCAAACAAGCGCGTAGCTTCAGACCTTGATAACGCTATTTTTTCGGGTGTATTCAGGGTTGTTGTAAGATCGCCTGCCAGCACATCAATATTGACTAACTTGGCTAGGTTTGGGGTGGCAGCGTAGTTTGCAGCGAGCTGAAATGCATTATTGCCAATCGCTACTTTATCATCACTGACCATTTGCGTTCTCAATAAATAAAAAACCGACTCTACGCCTGGAATATCGAGCAACTGCTGATGTGCCCTTGGGGTGGTAAGAATATATTCGTTGCCATTCTCTTGAGCATGCATCACCAGTCGATAATGATTTTGCTGATCCGGCTGTCCTTGTTCAAAAGACAGCTCATGCTGAATAAAAAGCCCAATCAACATCAGCATAGCCATGCCTAAACTTAACCCTGACAGACTCAACAAGGCATGTTGTTTATGCTGTGCAAAGCTTCTTAAAGCGGTCGTAACATATGACGCTAACATACTGTGTTCCTTTTTGACTGCTGTATATCTGTGTTGTTATTCATAACGTAAAATTTCTGATGGACGCGCACTGGCCGCTTTAAATGCCAACGCTGCAACGGTGAGCCAAGTGAACCCAGCCACTACTAGGCCAGCTAAGCCATACGCCCAAATGGTTTGTTCAATACGGTCGTTAAAGTCTTGCAGCCAGTTATCCATGAGCCAATAAGCAAATGGTAAGGCGATTACTGCTGCTGCAAGCACTATGATTAGAAACTCGCGGGCGAGTAGATTCACTAAACTGAAGCGTGTTGCCCCGAGCACTTTTCTTATTGCTAATTGCTTTTGCTGACGTTTTGCTGCAAATGCTGCGAGTCCAAATAAACCTAAACAACTTAAAAGCATGGCCAGCACAGAGAAGTTTCGAATAAGCACAAACAAGTCTTGCTCGATGCGATAAACCTTAGCCAAGTCTTGCTGCATCAAGCTAAATTGCGGATCGGCGCTTAAATTAAACTGCCTTAGAAGCTGGCGTAACTGATTAAGTAACTGCGGAAAGTTTGCTTGCTCGGTGCGCACAACTAATCTAACCGTTGATTGTGAGCTGTATCCTGCTGAAAATGACACAGGCAGCCAATCATCTTTCGCCGACCCCACTTTGATGTCTTTTACTACACCGACAATGGTTGCATTGATGTTGCGGTAAAGCCCCTGAACTTGCAGTCCCACCACTTCACTCACATTGTCATAGCCTGCGCGTTTGGCCATTTGTTCGGTCACCAAAATAGCCATTGCCTGAGGTGCTTCTTCATCTGGCTGATCACCTGACGCTTTATTTACATAGTGCAGCCAATCGCTCTGAAACTCTGGTAAAAAGTCTCGGCCAGCGAGTAGTATTAGACCTAAGGTTTCAACCGCATGAAAACCAGTGCCGATAGTCGGTGGCAATTCGCTTTCTTCATAGCCGTTTGGCCAGCGGAAATAAAAGCTTTCTAAAATGCTGTCGGTTAAGTCAGTATCGGTTGTTGTCACTTGAGTAACGCCTGGCAGCGCACGGATCTCATTGAGTATTGCATGTTCTTTTTCCATGAGTTGCTTGCTGCTTAAATCGTGTATCACGATGCGATCAGTCGCGTCATAACCTACCGGCAAGCTTTGTAAGAACGACAACTGCTGCAAACTCACTAGCGTACAAACAATCAAGGCCATAGCCATCGCAGACTGAAATACCAATAGTCCTTTTCGAACCAGCTGGCCTGCTTTTAATTGCCCGGCAAGTAATGAGCTTAACGGTGCACGTGCGACACAATATGCAGGATAAGCACCTGAAATAAATGATAATAAAACGGTTATAGCTATGATCACCACAAACTCTGAAGCTCCCCACACTAAGTCGAGTGGTCGATTTGCAAAGTCACTAAAACTTGGCAAAAGCAGCTCAACCCAACACACCGCAAGTAATGTGGCACACATCACCATCAATAAGGCTTCTAACAAGAATTGGGCTATGAGCTGACGCTTGCTCGCCCCCAAAGTCTTACGCATGGCGATCTCTTTACTGCGATACAACAATTGCGACACTGCTATATTGATGTAATTGGCTGCGGCAATGGCGAGTAATAAAACACTCAGTACCACACTCAAAGTGACTAAAAAAGCAGAACCACCCGTTTTTAACTCAAATGGCGAATGGGCTTTAAAGTAAACCTCTCGCATAGGCACTAAACGGTATTCAAGCTGACTATTTTTAAGTTGGTATTTTTCAATGAGTCGGTCAGCTAACTGCTTTTCTATCGCTTTTAAATCATCATTGTGTAGAGTTTTGAGGTAAATGTAGCTAGATATGTCGCTATATTCTGTGAAATCAATTGGCACTAAAGCGTGAAACAAAAAGTGACTATTATCAGGTAAGTCTTCAAAAATGGCTTTAACGGTAAAACGTTTTGCCTCGATCAGTATAGTTTGCCCGAGTGCACCTTCTGCACTGCCAAATAGTCGTTCTGCTTCACTGTGACTCAAAGCAATCTGCTGAGGTGCTGAAAGAGCCGCTTCAAGGTCGCCTAACATCACAGAGATATTTACAAAATCACGAATATTCTTCGCTGTACCGTACAGACTGTTTAGCTTAAATGCCTGATCAGCAATTTTTATATGCTCAGATAACACACCACTATCGACTACATCAGCAAGAATAAAAAGATCGGCGACATCACTTCGTGTTGTTAAAGTTTGCGCTATGTTCACCATAGTCAGTGGAATTTCTTCTAACCCTGGTACATTCACATCAACATGCAAACGATATACTTGCTGATGATCGGGCTGCATTTCATCAAACGACAATTCATACTCAGCAAATAATGCCACCAGAAGTGCAGCTGCCAAGCCAATGCTTAACCCAAAGACATTCAATAGCGAGTACAACTTATGTTGTTTAAATACTCGAAATGCTGTTGTTACATGTGATATCAACATATCTCACCCATTAGACCTTGCTCTCACCTAAAAATGGCCTATCAGTTACACCGATAGACCATGGTTGTGGCTAGACAACACTTTTGAAATTATTCATAACGTAGAATTAACGAAGGACGGGTGCTGGCGGCTTTGAAAGCAAGGCTTGCCACAGTAACCCAAGTGATACCTGCAACAATTATTGCTGCGATGCCATATACCCAAATAGCTTGATCTATGCGGTCATTAAAGTTGGCTAACCAGTCACCGACCAGTAAGTAAGTTACTGGGTAGGCAATGGCGATACTCACTCCGACTAACACTAAGAACTCTTTCGCTAAAATGTTTACAATGCTGATACGTGATGCACCCAGTACCTTACGAACCGCGACTTCTTTTTGACGACGGGCGGCTGAGAATGACGCTAATCCAAACGTACCTAAACAAGTTAAGAACACCGCAAGGCCTGTAAAGATAAGTACTACTTGAGAGATACGCTGATCGCCTTTTAATACTTCTCTATAGCTGTCTGACAGCAATTCGATTTTAGGTTCGAACACATTGGCATGTTGAGCTAAAATTTCTGCAGCTTGCTGTCTAATACTCAATGCATTTTGTGGATTTACCGTTAACACCACTTCTGAGGTAGGATTTAAGTAATTGAAGCCAAGCAGGAACATAATGTCTGTATTGGCATTTTGTGCATTACCAATCTTTACATCAGCAACCACACCAACCACGCGCATATCAACATTACGACCAATATCTTTGATTGATTTACCTATAATATCGGCGACATTGGTAAAGCCTGCTTGCTTTGCCACCGTTTCAGTTACAATCGTGCCAACATGTGTGATGCCATCAACTCTGTTCGCCCAATCACCAGCAAACTCACGGCTAAAGTCACGCCCAGCCAGTAATTCTAAACCTAGGCTTTTAACAACTTCAAAGTTAGTACCAACCACAGGAGTAATACCACCCGATGCTTCGCCATTTGGCCATGTTGGTCTCAGCGTGTTATTGATAGAACGAGTTAGTTGTGTGTCGATAATGCCTACATGTTGCACTCCTTCAATCGCAAGTAATTTATTAACGACTGTACTTGGCTGCTGAGTGAATACTTGACCAACTGGCACTTCAGAAATAACTAAACGCTGCGCTGTTTGATAGCCTAGTGGCAAGTTTTGTAGATGCGATAATTGCTGTAGTAATGTAGCAGAACCAATGATCAACCCTATTGCTAAAGAAGCTTGAAAGGTAAGTAAGCTTTTACGAACCCAGATTGCAGTACTGCCACGCTGTAAATCACCACTTAATACACGCTTGGCACTGAATGATGAAATAAAGAACGCAGGATACAGGCCAGCCAGCACACCCACGACAATAGCAACAACCACAATACCCGCGCCAAAGCTTGACGCATAGTTAAGTACCAATTCGCGATCAACAAGGTTATTAAAGCTTGGCATAACCAATTCAACTAACACACAAGCAAGCACCATAGACAGTACTGCAACTAACACAGATTCAGACAAGAACTGGCTTACTAACTGGGTTTTACTTGCACCCAATGCTTTTCGAACTCCCACCTCTTTTGCGCGCTTCGTCGATTGTGCTACTGTCATATTGATGAAGTTAAAACTAGCGATTAAGACAAGCAAAATACTTAAACCAATACAAATAGTAACAACTTGCTTAGTACCACCTGTTTTCATTTCAAATGGTGAGTTGGCTGTTAAATGCAAGTCGAGTATTGAGTGAAGCTCTATAAATATCTTACCTTTGAAATCACCAGTAAATGCCTGTTCGGCTAATTGCTGTTCTAGCGCTGGAATATCAGTACCGGCTGTCAATTTTAAATATACGTAATGTATTGTATTGCCTAAGTCTTCAGAGATATGCTCTGCATACACTAAAGCTTGAAAACCAAAATGAGTATTATCTGGCAAGTCCGCAAAAACCGCTCTGACTGTATAACTGCCGTTTGCATGATTTAAAGTCTCACCAACGACATTCACAGTGCCGAAAATGCGAAGCGCTTCAGATTCGCTCAACGCTAAGCTGTTAGGGGTGCTCATAGCTTCTTTAATGTTTCCTGCAAGCACATCCATGGCAATAAAGTCTTCAATATTCGCGGTGGCAGCATAGAGATTATTAAGCTTAAATCCCTCATTATTGTGCTTCACATCTACTTCAGCTTCACGAGTAAACTCAACCATTTTTAACGCAAATACATCTTCTACTTGGCTAAAATCTAATGCCTGTGTACCCCGTGTGTAACTATAAATAGGGATAGTACCCAAACCCAGTTTTGAATAATCTTGAGCCACACGATAAACACGATCTGCATCAGGTTGCTGTTTATCAAAGGACAATTCGTTTTTTGCAAACAATGCCACTAAAATTGCCGCTGCCAGGCCCACACTTAAACCAATTACATTTAATAAAAAGTGTTGTTTTTGTTGCTTAAAGGCACGAAGTGCCGTGATTAGGTAATTAAATATCATAACTATGCAACCTCGCTTTCTAGTCCATGAGGAACACTATTGGCTTTATCTAACATGATTTGGCCATCCAATAGGCGCACTAAACGGTCAGCATACGCGCCTTCTTTTTCTGAGTGAGTCACCATGATCACCGTAGTGCCTTCGCGGTTTAATTCACGCAGCATGGTCATCACTTCTTCACCGTTTTTAGAATCGAGGTTACCGGTTGGTTCGTCGGCTAAAACCAGTTTAGGGTTGATCACTAGCGCACGGGCAACAGCCACACGTTGCTGCTGACCGCCTGATAGTTGCTGTGGTAGATGATCGGCACGGTGGTCGATAGCAACACGTTTTAAGATAGCTTCAACACGCTGTTTTCGCTCACTTTTAGAGATATTTTGGTATTGCAGTGGCAGCTCGACGTTTTCGAATACTGTAAGTTCGTCAATCAGGTTAAAGCTTTGGAATACAAAGCCAATTGAAGCTTTGCGTAATTGTGATAACTGCTTTTCGCTATAGCCCGCGATGTCGGTACCATCAAAATCAAAGCTACCTGAACTCGGTGAATCCAGCATGCCTAAAATAGACAGCAGCGTTGACTTACCACAGCCAGAAGGGCCCATGATGGCAACGAACTCGCCTTGTTCTACAGTTAAATTAATGTCGTTTAAAGCAGTTGTTTCAACGTCTTGAGTACGGAATACGCGATTTAAATTAGTTAATTTGATCATGGGTCTGGTCCTTAAAATTTTAATGTCTGTGCTTTGTCGAAGTTGCTGTAGCCTGAGGTGATCACTTGCTCACCCACATTTAAGCCATCGAGCACTTCGTAGTAATTTTGGTTTTTCTTGCCTAAGCGAATGGTTCGACGCTCTGCTGTTGTACCATCGCTTGATAGTACGTACACCCAGTTACCGCCTGAGCTGGTAAAGAATGCGCCGCGTTTGAGTAATAATGCGTTGTCTTTGTTGCCACCTAGCATCAACTCAACGTCGATACTTTGGCCACGTTTAATATCTTGTTGGCCACTTGGTAGTGCTACTTCAACCTGAAACTGCGACTGGGTTACGCGGCTGTCTATTTTGCTCACTGTCGCCATCACGCTGCCACCATCTAAGTGCACGTTGACGTCCATGCCCTTTTGAACTTGGTTTAAGTAGAATTCATCTAAGCGCACAACTAATTTGTATTCATTTGGAATATCGATTTGACCAAGGCGCGCGCCACGACTTTTTGATTCACCCATTTCTACATCAAGCTCACTCAAATAACCCGACACAGGCGCTTTTATTAATAAGTTATCTAGGTTTGCACGGGCAAACTGTAAGTTTTTCTGGAGCATTTCAGCGCTGTCTTCTAGCTGCTCTACTTGCACCTTACGAATTGAGTTTTCTTGTTTTTGACGCTCTAAGGTCAGCTCTTTTCTCGCTTTGTAGTAAGCTAAATCTTCTGAAATCTCAGAAAGTCTATCTTGGGCTAATACACCGCGCTCAACCAGTGGTTTAGATTGCTTGTAACGACGCTCTAAATGGGTAATTTGTAAGTCGATTTCTAATAAGTCACGACGCAGGTTTAAACGACTGGTTTCCATGTTCATTTGTGTGTTGCGTAAGAAGTTAAGCTGCTCAGTCACCTGCGCTTCGCGGCTCATCACGTCTAGTTGTAAGCTGGTGTTACTCAAACGCACCAAAGGCTGGCCTTTAGTTACATAAGTACCCTGCTCAACTAAACGCTCTTCAACCTGTCCACCCGCAATGGTGTCTAGGTAAATAGTGGTTTTTGGTACAACCTGACCACGAAGACTTAACGCATCTACAAACGCGCCTTGTTCAACAGCATTAATGGTGACACTGCTTAGTGATAAGTTTTGGCTGCGACCCGATGATGAGTCTGTAAATGCAAATGTCGCAGCTGCAATACTCAGCAGCACACCTGCAGCCACTGCTTTTTTAAGATGTTTTTGTAATCCTGAGCGTTCAATTTTCTTATCCATAGCACACCTCTAAATCGTTGAGAGTTTGGTCGATGTTCGTTTCGACAATTAAGTCCGAATATGGCAGAGATAAATCAAACACTATGCCAACTTTTAAACCCATAAAAATCAGCACCTTATAAATGTTTGTGTTTTTAATAATTATTATAGTGTCCGGAAACAGAACACATCGAAAACCACAATGTGTCCATTTATGAACACATTAATAGACGCACTGTCACTAAATGAGGTAGGCTAAAAAGAATAAAAAGAAGCCAAAAATAGGCAAAGGCAAGGACCATGACGCAAACAGCCAAACAAGCTGGACACATTTTAATTGTCGACGACAATACTGATATTTTAATCGCAGCTAAACTGCTACTAAAAAAGCACTATCAAAAAGTACACACCACAGATAACCCCTTCGATATTGAAGAGATCGTAAAAACGCAGCCTATTGATGTGATCTTACTCGATATGAACTTCAGTCAAGACGCCATAAGCGGTAAAGAAGGGTTTTATTGGTTAAAGAAAATCGTTGAACAAGACCCCAGCATTGCAGTGCTTCTAATGACTGCATATGGCGATATTCAATTAGCCGTTGATGCCATTAAAGCTGGCGCTGCTGATTTTGTTGCCAAACCTTGGCAAAACGACCAACTCTTAGGCGCGGTCGCCGCTGCCTATGCACACGCGCAGGACAAGCAGAAAGTTGGGCAACTGACTCGCCAAACACAAGGGTTAAACCAAGCGCTCAACCAAGGGGCGAGCGGAAAAAACTTCGACTTTTTAGGCAAAAGTGCGGCCATGCAGCAAGTGTTTAGCACCATAGAAAAAGCCGCGTTAACCGATGCCAATATTTTAATCACCGGCGAAAGTGGTACGGGTAAAGAGCTCGCTGCACATGCCATTCATCAAGCCAGCTTACGTCGCGAAAATGCACTAATTAGCTTAGATATGGGTGCAATTGCTGACAACTTATTTGAAAGTGAGCTATTCGGTCATAAGAAAGGCGCATTCACAGATGCCAAAGCAGACAAAGTAGGTCGCTTCGAACTTGCTAACGATGGCAGCCTATTTTTAGACGAGCTAGGTAACTTGCCACTGAGCCAGCAAACCACCTTATTAGCCGCGCTACAAAACCGTCAAGTCACCCCTGTTGGCGGCAATAAAGCCATAGATGTGAACATTCGCCTCATTTGTGCCACTAACGACAATTTACAACAAGCCGTTGATGAAGGGCGCTTTAGACAAGATTTACTTTATCGTATCAACACCATTGAGATCCGTTTACCACCGCTGCGCGAGCGCAGCGAAGACATTCCGCTATTGGTGAATTATTACATCGAGTACTTCTGCCACAAATACAAACGTACCTTAAGTGTCAGTGACACCGACATGCAAACTTTGAGCGCCTACACTTGGCCGGGTAACGTGCGAGAGCTGGCCCATGCCATTGAACGTGCCGTGATCTTAAGTGAGGGTGAGCTTCTCGATATCAGCACTGTGGTTGGCCAAGTAACTACCACCGCGCCAAACAGTCAAGCTGAAATAGCACTAAGCGAGAGCGATCAATTGATTAATGCAGACACCTTCAACCTAGAAGAACTCGAACATCGCACCGTTCGCGCTGCATTAAAGCACTATCAGGGTAATGTATCGCAGGCGGCCAAAGCGCTGGGCTTAACTCGTGGTGCCATGTATCGCCGCCTCGAAAAATACGACTTATAACCGGAGCTAAGTATTTTGAGTTATTTCACGAAGCACCCTACAACGGTATTTTTTGCCACCATCTTGTTACTTTGCGTGCTGATCACCACCAGCACAAACTTGTATATACAAGATGGTTTTTCTGCGACTTTACTACTTTTAAGCTTATTTTCATGCGCAACTTTTTTCTCGTTAATTTCGCAATTTAATAAACAAAACAGACACATGAGTTTTGTTTTAAAGTCTCTGGCGAATGGCGATAGCTCTCTAGGTTTAAGTAAATATCACCCTATGCATAGTCACCTTGAGGAGATTAAAGAAAACATTCAGAGCGCGCGCTTTAATGCCGAGCAACAGGCGCACTTTTTACAGGCTTTATTAGTGCATATTGATTTAGCCGTCGTGGTGTGTGACGACACGGGCGACGTGATCGAATCAAACCCTGCCGTCGCCAAATTGCTCGGTAAAGCAGTTCGCCACTGTGACGATTTGGCCCATATCACGCCTTTAGTCGAAAACTGTGAACGCGGCCTCAAAACCATTGCCAATTGGCAACATGGTGAACAGCAAGACACCTTGTCTATACAAGTTAGTATTGCCCATATTCAAGGCAAAATCCGCAAAATTATTACTTTGCACTCGATTCGTGATGCCCTGCAAAACAAAGAACAACAAGCCTATAAGCGGCTTACCAAAGTACTCACTCACGAAGTTGCCAACTCCATCACGCCGCTCGCTTCCATTGCGCAAAGTTGTGAAGGTCTTTTACCTGAATCGCTCACCTTTGATGATGAAGAAGACAAAGACGATTTAGCCATGGCGCTAAAAACGCTGGCAAAACGCACCGAATATTTAGGTGACTTTATCGGTCGCTTTAGAGAAGTCAGTAATTTACCTGCACCCAAGCTGAACCCTGAGCAACTTGCTCCATTGGTTGAAGGCGTATTTCAGCTCCATCAACAAACTTGTAGTACTGCCAATATTGACTTTCAACTCGACGTGTCACACTCACAACTTACTATGTTAGATAGCGCACAGATAGAGCAAGTACTTATTAACTTAACCAAAAACGCCATTGAAGCTGTGCAGCAAAACAACAGTGACACTTCAGCAAGCGTGCAATTAAAAACTGGCTGTAATAAAGCTGGTCAACACTATGTTGAAGTCAGTGATAACGGCCCGGGCGTAGCAGAGCATGTGGTCGACATGATGTTTGTACCGTTTTTTACTACCAAGCAAAAGGGCTCGGGCATCGGTTTGAGTCTTTCAAGGCAGATTATGCTGAACCATGGTGGCGACCTCATTTACATCCAACGCGAACAAGGCGCCTGTTTTAGATGCGTGTTTGGATGATGTTCGTGTCTATGCTCGAGGCTTTACTACCAAGCAAAAGGGGTCAGGAATAGGGTTAAGCCTTTCAAGGCAGATTATGTGCTTACACCTTAAAGAATATGGTGGAGATTTAATTTACATCCAACGTGAGCAAGGCGCTTGTTTTAGGTGCGTATTTGGATGATCGAGCTAAAAATTTATCGCAAGAAATTGCCAATCTTTGCTCAGTAAGTAAACTAAGCATGGTTTCTGGTTTGAGGGCAGCAATGGACAAGCAAATACATAAAGAATGGCAAATATCCAGTATTGGCTGGAGCGTTGTCATACTCTTTCTTACCACAATAGATGCATTTTATGATTTATCAGTCGCACCAGAAGATCAGCTCAATAATGCTTGGTATTGGGCAATTCAAGAATGGGGCTTATGGTTTATTATTACACCTTTGCTGTTTAGAGCTCTCAGTCTTATTGAACAGCAGAAAAGACATATCACAACCTTCTCTCTAATTGCTTGTATAGGTACGTTTATTATTGCCATGGGCGCACAAGCCATTTTTGACCTTTATGCCCTTAACGACCCAATTCCTTATACTTTTTTATATTTTGCCCCCTTGCACCCTTTGGTGATTTTCGTAAACATTTATCTTTGGCAGCGCCTGATAAAACCAAAGCCTTCACAACTTGATGTATTTCAAGCCGAACAACAAGCCTGTATTACTGTTGAACATAACGGTCAATGTATTGATATTCCTTATGCAGAGATCATTCAGTTTAACTCTGCTAGTAACTATGTAGAGATCTGCACGGTACAAAAAACTTGGTTAAAACGTGCCACATTGAAAGAAGTTGAAGCCAACTTGCCTGATAACACCTTTATCAGAACCCACCGCTCACATTTAGTAAATATTAAATTGATCAAAAAGGTGACGATTAAGCCCTCAGGGAGTGGCTATGTGGTAATGTCGAACGACAATGCCGTTGCCTTGAGTAAAGCCCATAAAAAAGCGGTTAAGACCTTCCTACAACAAGCCGCTTGATCTGTATTTTAACTAGTAAGTCCAGTTATCCCAACTCAATGGGATAACTGGAAAGAAACCCGTCCACTCGTCCCTAGCCCTTACCAAATAACACTTTATAATTGAGAACTCAGCCTAAATAAATTTTAATAGCAGCGATTTATATCACCAACCAAGGACGCACTATGCATAGCAAAAATTGGCTTAATTCTGTTGTTTTAATCAGTGTATTAGGCTTTAACTCTACAGTGTTCGCTCAAGACGATACGCGGATTGTCATTGAAGATAATGTCGCGCTATATACCAGTGACGACCTTCTTGCCATGCAGGGGCAATCCGCATTCGATATTATTGAGCAAATTGCAGGCTTTCAGTTTATTGACTCGAATAATCAACGAGGCCTAAGTAGCGCCAGCGGTAATGTATTGATTAACGGCTTGCCCGTTCTCAATAAATCGCAAAGTCTAGAAGCGATATTGTCAGATTTACCTATAAGTCAGATTGCTGAAATGGAAGTCTATTTAGCCGGCCACCCATTTTCTTCTGCCAGCCAATATACGCAAGTGATTAATATTATTAGAGATAACTCTCAAAACAGGGCAAATTGGCAGGTAGGTGCTAAATCACATAAAGACTTTAATCAAGTAAATGCCGCCTCATTGCAAGTCAGTACACAATGGCTGGATTGGGATCATCAATTACAGCTTTCTACAGACAAAAACCTTGCTTACTCAACAACCGATTACACTGAGTTTAATCATCAAAATATCAGCTATTTAAGTGGTCAAGAGCAGTATCAAGAAAGCATTGAAAATATCAACACAGGTATTACATCAAGCAAAGTGATGACTGACAGCGTATTGCAAATAAATGCGCTGTTTCTAAAAGAACATTATCAAGAAGATTATGCGCGTGACTGGCAAGGCAATAACGATGCGCCGGGTAATGAAATCATAAAAGATAAATCGCAACTCGATGAGTATGAACTCGGCTTTGATTGGCAGCAGCAAGCAAATGAGAGCGAATCTTCATGGCTCTGGCAAGTGACAGGGTTACTTCGCCTACGTGATAGTGACCAAGTTGCCCTCACCACAGAGCAAAACGACAGTGAACTCACACTTACTCAATTTCAGCAAACCCAATCAAATACTGAGCAAGTATTAAAGCTTTCAACTCAGCAGCCTACTTTGTGGTGGCAACCCGAACTAGGTATAGAGGTAAGTCACAACCGTTTAGAGGCAGATACTTTAGAAGCGCATAGCTCTGAGAGTAAAACCACAGTGACCAGCGTCACTGAAACCCGTGCAGAACCTTTTATTGCCAGCAAAATAGAGCTTACCCCGCAATGGCAGCTATATAGCAAATTAACGGGTGAATACGCCAAGCTTAGCAGCCAATCAAATACCCAATATGAAACACAAAGTCGCTACCTTAAACCTCTAATTAAGCTAAGCCACCAAGCGCAAAACGGCCTGCAATCAACATTCACTTTGCAGCGCAGAGTCGACCAGCTTGATTTTACTGACTTTCTAGATAGCCAAGATAATGATTTTGGCCGTGAGCAATCGGGCAACACTGAGTTAAAGCCTCAACAAAGTATCGAGTTTAGTTACGAGTTAAATTATGAAGCAGACGATCACTGGACGCTAAATACGCGCGCTTTTTGGCAAAAACAGCGTGATATTCATGAGTTCATTCGCTTTGATAATGGTGACTGGGGGGTCGGTAATGCAGGACACGCCTATTATTATGGCTTAGATCTCGATATCAGTATACAAACCAACTGGTTAATGACAGATAGCCTCATCAATGTATTTTATGAATATCGCGATGCCAACTATGATGACCCGTTAACTGGTGATCGCGCCATATCTTGGCTAGAGCCGCACAGCGCCGAGATAGAATTTAGAAAAGACGGAGAGTGGTATGCGTGGGGTGTGCTGGCATCTTTACCCGATACTGAAACTGGTTTCTACCCAGAAGAGGATTACCGACAAAAAGATCGCGCTACTTACGGTTTTTACGCCGAGTTTGACCTAGACAATGACATGCAGCTCAACATAGAGCTTGAAGATGCTTTTGGTGGAGAATACCTGTATGACCGCCACATTTATCACCCTGATAGAACTGGCAAATTAGATTATCGCTACTATGCGTTAGAACACAGTGAAGCGAGCCTAACAATTTCTCTCAGTGGCGAGTTTTAATGCGCCGCTGAGCATATTATAAGATAAGTCCATTTTGCCAAGCATGTACCGCAGCCTGAGTTCGGTCTCTGACGTTTAGCTTTGACAAGATATTACTGACATGTGTGCGCACTGTTTTGACTGAGATAAACAATTGTTCAGATATTTCGGCATTAGACAGACCTTGCGCAATAGCGCGTAATACCTCTGACTCGCGGTCGCTCAATTGCATTTCTTTATTTCGTTCAGCATAAAGAATTCTTGTAGCAACCATAGGAGATAAAGTGCTAACGCCCTGTGAAGCTTTGCGTATCGCATCGACTAACGCATCTGGTTGTATGTCTTTAAGTAGATAAGCGATAACCCCAGCATCTAATGCAGGAAATATTAATGTATCTTGGTGAAATGAGGTTAGGATCACCACCTGAATATGTGGATATTGTTGTTTAATTTGCTTCGCAGCTTGTACACCCTCAACTTCTCCATCCAAAATTAGATCGAGTAATACAACATCGGGTTCACTGTTAGCAATCACTGTCATACCATCAGGTATAGTGCCAGCTTCTGCCACAACCGACATATCAGGCTGCATTTGTAAAAACTGGACGATACCGCTACGTACTATTGCATGGTCGTCTATGGTAACGATTTTGATTTTCTTTTCTTTATCTTTCATATAATTACTCCTTGCTTGCTGAAGGTAGATATCCAGTAAGGCAGGTTACCTTATGTTTGCTATCATCTTCACGCTGCTCTAAAGATAAACGTCCACCCAGAGAATGTAGCTTTTGTTTTATGATCTCTAAGCCTTGACCAAAGCTGGGGTTAAACTGCGCAGTGCCATTATCGAATAAACTAAAGCGGCTTTCACCCTCATTGAGCTCAAGACATAAGCGAATAGTGTCTGCGTCACTATGCTTAGAGATATTTTGTAGCCCCTCTTTAATACTCGCAAACAAGTAACTTGATATTTGTCCGCTTTGAGGTTTTTTTACCTCCAAGTCACGGCCAGTTTGTTGCTTCCAACACGCCAAATAAGTAGTTAACTCTGACATCTCAACGTATGCTTGCGCCGATGATTCGTGCTCAGTTTGTACCTGTAAAATCCGATTAACTTGTTCAAATGCTTGCTGATTATTACTCTGGGCTTGTTTTAAAAGTAGACTCAATTGTGTTTCTGAGTGTGCCAATGTTTGGCAACTAGATAGGTTTAAGTTGTTTGCAAACAACAGTTGCTTAACGGTATCGTGCAGCTCTCCGGCAAATTCTATACGCTGCTTTTGTAATCTTGTTTCTTGCTCTTGCTTAATATGTTCATCAAGCTGTTCAACAAGTCGGTTTAACTTATCAAAACTCTGCTCTAGCTCGTCAGCCCCATCTATTGTTAGACGCTCAGTCAATCGCCCTTGCCCCCATAGTAATGTCACATGATTAAAGTGCTTTAGGCGCTTTTGAATACGGCTGCCTACGAGCCACATAACAATAGCGCCACAGCATAAAATAAATCCTGCAACTATAAGTGCGAAAGGTAAAAAGCTAACCCATTGTGACAACAACGAAGAAGGGGGAGAGCCGACTGCAGACCAGTTGTCGATCCACATTACTACAGCACCTAGCTGCTTACCTTGATGGTCGGTTAAGGCACGGGTGAAAATGGCAACATCATCAGCCATCATCTCAACGCCACTGTTGTAATGTGCTAACAGGGCATCCGTAAGGTCGTCTCTCACTTGCAGGGGCAGTTGCGCGCCAATATCACCAACAAAAAGTGGGGCATGCTCAGTTTGCGCAATGACTTTAGCCTCTAAATCTACCACCAAAACTTTACGAATATTAAGGGCACTTAAATAAGCTGAGTCGTCAAAATGTAGCTCACTCAACCCACCTGTTTGTTTCATTTCTAGAATAATTTTCGGGGCAATCTCTTGCTCATACAAAGCATAGATTTCAGATATTTTAGGTACATTAAAAATCAGTAACTGCACGGTCACTAAACTAAAACAAGCAAAAAAGCTGACCAACAATAGGCCTATTATTACTTTTGCTCTGATTGAGTAAGCCGTAAGGCACTGTTTTAAGTAATCAATCACTCGATACTATCCTTGTGAATAGATAAATTCGCCCAGCAAGTGTACAGATTTATTTATTAAAAGGGATCGGTCTAGAGACCGATTTAATTTCAGGCGCACCGCTGATGTATATGCCTGATGATATTGCTCTAATAAAGCCAAAGATGATGTTGGAGCAAACGATGGAACAGGCCGCAGTAAAAATAGTGAATGCACACAAAGCATTTTCTAACACACAAGTATTAAAAGCGCTCAATATGACCGTCCCAACAGGGAGTATATATGCCTTGTTAGGAAACAATGGTGCCGGAAAATCCACCTTACTCAGTATGCTATTAGGCGCGCTTAAACCTGAACAAGGTGATATTCGCATATTAGGAGAGCCTGTAAGCATGCGCTTAAAGTCGCGCTTAGGTTGCCTCATTGATGCGCCTGCTTTTTATCAAAACCTAACGATTAAAGAGTTCTTGAGTTATTGCGCAAAGATGAAAGGCTTACCAAAACAGTGCATTGATGAAGCACTGACTATTGTAAATTTACAAGCCAAACAACATACGCGCTTAAAACGCTGCTCTTTAGGTATGAAACAAAGAGTAGCACTTGCCAATGCCATTTTAGGTCAACCCGAACTGCTGATATTAGATGAACCAACCAATGGCCTCGACCCAAGCGGTATTGAAGAAATTAGAACCTTGATCCGCACACTACCTGAGCGCTTTAATACAACCGTATTGTTCTCTAGCCATGTGCTTGAAGAAGTTGAAAAAGTGGCAACACATGTTGGCATTCTCGCACAAGGTAACCTAGTGATCGAAGGAAGCTTACCGGACTTATTAGACGACCCTCTGGGCACATTAGAAGTGTCGATATCAGCTGAGCATACCGATAAAGCTCAAACACTTTTAAGTAGAGTCTTTAAAGTATCAACACCAGAAGCCGGCAAGATCACCATTCATCAAATAGACAAGTCGCTTTGTCCACAGGTGTATAAATCTCTACTGGCACAAAATATCGACTTTTACCAATTCCATTACCACACGCAAAGCTTGTCAAAGCTATTTAATAACATACATCTATCAATCAATAAGGAGGCTGAATATGCTTAAACAAACGCTGACTGTTTTGTTGTGTGAGTGCACTAAACTAAAAAGACAATGGCTGATACCTTTACTTTTTGCCTGCCCTTTGGCCGTGATAAGTTTGCAATTTTTAGTGACTTTTGAGCGTGGACTCGATGTTTTTGCTGAGCATGGGTGGTTTGGATATATATCAGCTAATTCGACATTGTGGCTTGGATTGATGCTGCCTATGTTAATTGCTTTAGTCACCACTATTATTCATCAAATAGAACACAAAGATAATGGCTGGTTATTGATGAGTAGCTTTGCTATCTCACCTATTAAGCTATTCATTGCTAAATTTACCATTACCTCTTTGCTGATCGTATTGGCTAACCTGCTGATGGTGTGCTTTATTTTTATCAGTGCGTGGTTGCTTATGCAGCTCGGTTTTCCGAAGTTTGAAAGCGCCAATATAAGCTTTTTACAGTTTTTCATTAACGCGTCAATTACTAGCCTACCTATTATTTTGATTGGTTTGATTATTTCAAAATTAATCAATAACTTTGCAGCTCCGATTTGCGCAGCTTTTATTATGGTTGTTTTTGCTATGAACCTTTCAAGATCTGAAAGTCATTGGTTTTACAGCCCTTGGACCTACCCTATGATCAGCATTCAAGTGGCGGATCAAACGGCTACAAATCTTGCGATAGCCTTAAGTCTTGGATTGAGTGCTTTGCTTCTTGTTACCGTCTGCACCTTGTTCTGGTGGCGGCATAAACAGGTTGCCTAGTTATCCTTAAACCTTCACTCATATGAATCATTTTAGTATTGAATTATGAGGTAATGTACACCTCCATACTCTGCAAATTTTTAACTTAGCCAAATCTTATGGCACTGTACGGCAAAAAAATAAGGTGCCTTTTCAAACTAGCATTGTAATGACAGATAAAAAGGATACGCATATAAGTACAAAACGTGAAAACGCGTTCGCGGTTAGTAGATGGTCACCATATTTACCAGAAAGAATAGAGAATGGATGCGACAAGCTTGCTAGAGCAAAAGTTAATAAGCGCAATCCACAGAAACATTTGAAAAAACTTTAGCGCTATAAGTCTTTATAATATTGTTACAACTTCACACATTATGACTGACACGAACGATTAGTCGACAGACTTATTTGGTAAAAAGTTTTTTGGCAATATACCTTGAAGTGAGCCAAAACTTTTTAATCGATTTCGCAAAGCGCAGCCTAATACACTATCGTGAATTGAAGGTACTCTGGTTATGTCAGTCTCGTAATTACTGTTTTTAAAAATGGTTTTGAAAGATTCGGACGCTTCTTTGGCCACATTTGAACGTGTCAAAATAGATGTATTTGCAATAGCATCAATACTCACACTTCTGCTAAATCTTGCAAATTGTTTGAACTTAAAATTTTCTTCGACATATCGGTTACTTAGCTGCACCAATTGAGTCATCAGCTCATGTAAAACTGCATTGGCGGTCAATTCATGTACGAGTAGTGTGAGAGTTTTATTTATTAATTCGGGGAGTCTACCCTGAAAAAAAGGTAAGATTTGAATGTCTATTAAGTATGTACCATTGTGTCTCTGCTCGATATCAATGAGTGTAAATTTTGCTTTGTCATAGGTAATTGAAGCCAATAAATCAGTGATCGAAAAGTCGCTCTGAAGCTTGTTGTTAGCATGGCTCTGACATAAAAATTGATCAGTATTATTAGCCATCATTGGTAGATCATGATGATTATTAAAGGGGGTAGCCACACCACCTAAAATCGAAAGTTTGAACAATTCTCGTATCTCATGCTCTCTGGCAGACTTAATGGCCAAAAAAACTGTTTGAATAATTTCTGATGTTGGCAAGGTTGCCTCGACGCGCCACCTTCGTCCATAGACGATCTTTTTATCATTATCTTGTCGGTAATTGTCTTTCCCCACAATACCTAGTTGAATAAACACACCCGCTTTGTCTTCATCAACAAACACAAGATAATCTTCATCAAAATTAATATTAGACACCACCTCTTCAACGCTTTGTCTGTCATGCTGAAAAGTCATAAAATGCTGAGGAATGCATGCTTTTGAGTCACTAATAAGCACGGATGGTGCACCTGGCATTGGCGCTTCTCCTTCTAACAGTGCTGACTCTTCAATCATGTTTTTGTCTAAAGATGTTTGATTCATACACGTTTGCTCTAAATGGCTTTTAACGGTAAACGTTGAAACAAAAATAAAGATCACCCAAGTACACTTTTAATCTTAATTTTTAAGCGTTATTTAAATCCTATTTTTAAGTTATTACGAAATTTTGACTGATTACTTTTTATTTTGAGAAGAGAAAAACCAAAGTCTAATAGACTGTGCATGATTAAGATAATTGTATATAAAAGCCTGGGAAGATAAATATTATTAGCAGTTACATAATTGAAAATAACACAATAATAAATCTTTATTGAATTTTCGATTACACCTTTTGCGAGTTTGCGTCTACACGAATTATTTACCATATTGAGAACATAGTTAATCTGAGTGGAATATTTTGATGCTATTAACTACCTTTCTTATAAGGTGAACCAGTTAAATATTAATCTCGTATGCTTACAAAAATGCAGTATTTCTAAACCGGCCTAGACGACATGTTGTAAGTGGTCTGGTCATAATTTATTACTCAATATGGTGTGAAAAGTTATGAAAGAAGTGATGCTCGACCCAGCCGATTTTGTCGGCATGTCCTTTTGGATAATCTCTGCAGCAATGACTGCTGCAACCTTTTTCTTTTTCATGGAAAGAGACCGCGCAGTCGGAAAATGGAAAACATCCCTTTCTGTTGCGGCTTTGGTAACAGGTATAGCTGCGATTCACTATTTCTATATGCGTGAAGTTTGGATAGTTTCTGGTACCAGTCCAACCACATTCAGATATGTAGATTGGTTACTGACCGTGCCCCTTCAAATTATAGAGTTCTACTTGATATTAACTGCTATTGCCGTAGTACGCTCAGCACTGTTTTGGAAACTCATGGCTGCATCTGTGGTAATGCTCGTATTTGGTTATTTTGGCGAAATCAGAAGCATCAATGTTTGGGGTGCTTTTATAATTAGCATGCTTGCATGGCTGTTCATTATTTATGAAGTATTCTTAGGGGAAGCCAGTAAAATAAGTGCCAAAAACGGGACAGAAGCCAGTAAGAAGGCATTTAACGCATTACGTATTATAGTTACTGTCGGTTGGGCAATATACCCACTTGGGTATGTACTCGGTTATACTGGTGGTGGCAGTGAAAATACGCTGAATATTGTCTACAACCTTGCAGATTTTGTTAATAAGATAGCATTTGGGGTTGTTATTTGGGCTGCAGCGACATCCAGCTCTGATGAGCAAACATCTTAACCGTTGATAATGCGCCCTCGTGGCGCATTTTAAATTTTGAGGGTTATTATGTCTTATACAAGTCACTCAAACTCGCTTACCTCAAATTTACTCAATTTGGTTGACTCTTATCTTGTTGAAAGTTTATCTAACGTCGATTGCGATGATAACGTAGATACAGCTGTAAATTATCACCTTTCAAGTGGCGGGAATAAAGTCAGAGCTAAGTTGACGTTGGAGGCTTGCCATCGTTTGGGCATTCAAGAGAATGACGCTGTTATTATGGCAGCTGCTATTGAATGTCTTCACAACGCGTCATTGTTGCATGATGACTTAATGGATGGCGATGAATATAGACGTAAAAAAGAAGCTGTTTGGCACAAATACAATTCTCAGATAGCCATATGCGCTGGTGATATGTTGATAGCGCGTTCATTCGGCATATTATCTCACCTAAACTGTAAGCTTAAGATTGGTGAATGCTTACATTTATTGAGAATGGTCACCGAAACAACCATTACGGGTCAGTCCGCCGATATAAATTCGCAAACATGGCAAAACCTGACGACAGCTCAGTATTGCAATACTGTGGCGCTTAAATCGGTGCCTTTATTGCAAGTTTGTGTAGCCATGCCGCTATGTTTTGCGGATGTTGAAATGGACATCAAAGTGCTCAACAACATCTTTAACCCGTTTGCTTCGGCGTACCAAATTATTGATGACATTGAAGATTGGCAACAGGATGATGCTTATGGTAGGTGTAACTACTTGTCACTTTTAGCCAAAGAATGTACTTGTTATCTACCATCTGATTTGTATTGTGTTGCTTTTCAAGATGCCGAAAAACTTATAGAAGTTAGCGAAAAAAATGAATCTCAACTTCCACCTGAGCTAACAGGGTTAATATCTCCTTACATACAAAAACTAAAACTAAAAATACAATTATTAAAAGACGAACATGCCTATGACTAAAGCCATTGTAATCGGTGCGGGCTTTGGTGGTATTGCCGCTGCACTTCGACTCAAAGCAAAGGGTTACGACGTAACCTTAATTGATCGCGCTAAACAGCTCGGCGGCAGAGCGCAAACATTCGAAAAGCAAGGCTTTCTTTTTGATGCTGGTCCAACAGTTATTACTGCACCTCATCTATTCTCAGAGCTTTTTGACCTTTTTGACAAAGACATATCCAATTATGTCGATATTGTGCCAGTAGACCCTTGGTACCGCTTTTACTACCCTGATGGTGATACGTTTGACTATGGGGACTCACTTGAAAAAACACTTTTAGAAATTGAAAGAATAGCTCCACAAGACAAAGCTGGTTACTTAAAACTAATTAAGTCATCTGAAGCCATCTTTGATGTCGGATTCTCTCAGTTATCAGACAAACCCTTTCATTCAATAACGACCATGTTCAAGCAAGTACCCAGTTTGATGAAACTAAAAAGTTATTTGAGTGTTTGGCAATTTGTCTGTAATCACCTTGAACATGATAAGCTCAGGCAAGCCTTTTCAATACAGCCTTTGCTCGTAGGCGGCAACCCCTTTGATACAACATGTATTTATAACTTAATACACTTCCTAGAATTAAAATGGGGTATCCATTTTGCTAAAGGTGGAATGGGTGCTGTTGTGCGTGCTCTAGAAAGGTTAATGCGTGAGCAAGGCATCCACATACAACTTGACACCACCATAGAAAAAATTAATACCTCTAATCGTCTAGCGCATTCAGTTGTTACGACAGATAACCAAACATATGACTGTGATTTAGTGGTATCTAACACAGATCCAAAATATCTGTATCAAAATATGGTTGCCAAGGATGAAATCAGCTTTTCAGCTAAGATTAAAACCAAATTCGCAAAGCCTTCTATGGGCCTATATGTACTTTACTTTGGCACGAATAGAACCTATGACGATATCGCTCACCATACAATCTGGTTAGGAAAACGCTACCAAGGCTTGTTATCTGACATTTTTGACAAGCAAATCTTGGCTGATGATTTTTCGCTTTACTTACATAGGCCAACAGCAACGGATCCCTCTATGGCACCTGACGGATGCGATAGTTTTTATGTGCTTTCTCCGGTGCCAAATTTACAAGGGGGTCAAAATTGGGATGAGTTGCGAGATACCTATGCCACAAAAATATTAAACGCACTTGAACAAACTATTTTACCTAATCTTAAAAGTCACCTTGTTGTGCAATTTGATATGACACCTGAAGAATTTGCTTCTGATTATTTAAGTGTTGACGGCTCTGGTTTTTCAATTGCACCAAGCTTGTCTCAATCAGCTTGGTTTAGATTCCACAATCGTGCAGAGGGGTTAGATAACTTGTATTTAACGGGTGCAGGAACGCACCCTGGCGCGGGTGTGCCTGGCGTATTATCCTCTGCAAAAGTGTTGGAGCATTTAATACCCAGTTTAATCACCCGCTCGACTAGCTCTTAACATTAATAGGCTTGCTTGTATGACAGAACCTGCACTGAGTACACTTAGTCGATATGGTAAATCTTTCAGATTTGCAGGTCGGCTATTAGAGCATGGACAATTGCAAGAAGCTGCAAAGCTGTATCAGTTTTGTAGATGGGTCGATGACATTGCCGATGAAAGTGAGCATGCTGAATTAGCAGCGAAGCAACTCAACCACATTAATGATAGCCTTTCAGGAAAAATTAACTCTTACGGTCAAACACTCGATGAATTCATCCGTTTTTTTAAACGACATGAAATTTCAACAGCTCTACCAATGACTCTGGTAAATGGTGTACAAAGTGATTTGTCTCCCGCACGAATTCATGACCAAGACGAGTTAATTCAATATGCTTATCAGGTCGCTGGCGTTGTTGGGCTAATGATGTGTCCTATTCTCGGTGCCGATAAACGAGGTTACGATTTTGCCATTGATTTGGGTGTGGCCATGCAACTGACAAACATTGCCAGAGATGTCAAAGAAGACGCTGAAATGGGCAGACGATACTTACCTTTTTCATGGTGCCCTCACTCGCCTGAAGAAATCTTATCTGAGGATGAACAGATAAGGCAAACCACGGCAAACAGCATAAAAAGACTGTTACAACTTGCAGAGCAATATTATTCCAGTGCCCGAATAGGGCTACAATTTCTGCCACCTAAGAGTAGAAGGGCGATTGCTGTCGCGCTGTCAGTGTATAGACATATCGGTGTGTTAATCGAACAACAGCACTATCAGTATTGGTTGCCTCGATGTGTAGTGCCTACTTACAAAAAAATATTGGTTGCAGCAAAGGCATTATGGCAACTACCCTCAGTAGCACCAATAAATACACTCAAACATCACAAAGAATTACATCAGTCGCTGTCTCAACTCAAACCAACAAACAGTGACGCTTTATGAAAGCCGCTTATGATTTAAGTTGCATCGGTATTGGTATGGCAAACGCGTCTCTTGTGCTGGCTCTTAATGATATAAAAAGCCAGCGTAAAATTGGAATGTTCGAAGCTGAAGATTCATTTGATATAGCACGAACATGGTGTTTTTGGGGCAAAGAACACTTGCCCAATTACCTTAAACCGTTAATTTCTAAATCTTGGTCTAAATGGCAGGTCAGTGACGAAATAGACACCTTTCAACACAACTCTAAGAACCCAAAGCAACACTATCACTGTATAAAAGGGGCTGATTTCTACCAGTTTTTTATGGAGCAATGTCATAAAAGCAAGCACATTGAGTTACATTTTTCGAAACCTGTCACCGATGTTCAAAAACGTGATAAAAGTTTGATACTTAATACAGAACACATGGCAACTTCAATCACTTCAAACTATATTGTAGACAGCCGATTAGACAAACATGTAAATGCTAAAGGTAATTTATTTCAATGCTTTGTAGGTGTTTGGCTTGAAAGCTCAACGGCGTTGTTTGATTCGAGCTGTGTTGGATTAATGGAGCAAATGACAGTTACAAACGACGGCGCTTTGCGCTTTGTCTATATTCTACCTATCGACGACCATCGTGCTCTTTATGAAGTGACTTACTTTAGCCAATCTGTACTGCCATTTAATATTATTAAGCAAGAGGTTAATGCCAAAATTGCAGAGCGCTTTGATTTGAAAAAACTACGCGCGCTCACTTGGGAGCGAGGCGTAATACCAATGCACACAATGAAACCTCAAAACCACCTTAAATTCGGGCAATTTTATACTCGCAACGGTATTGCTGGAGGTCATGTCAGAACCAGCTCGGGTTACACGTTTTTACCCACTCAACGCTGGGCGAAAGAAGCCGCATATCAGATAAACACAGGGCAACCTTTTGCACAAAAAATGCCTATATCAATCAGATACAGGTTAATGGATAGACTGTTTCTTCGTGCTTTAAAAAATAACATGCTTATTGCCCCCAATCTTTTTAAATTATTGATACAGAGAACGAGTCCAGACTGCTTCACGCAATTTATGACGGAATCTGCTTCATTCAAAGATTTAACCAATATCATTCTTGCGATGCCGAAAAGGGCTTTTTTACGCGCATTATGAATAGGATCACGCCTAAAATGTACCAATCACCCGACCAGATATTTCCATTTTTTGCGGTTGCTGTTGGTTTAGTGTGTATGCTTGCCATCGCTGATCTCTCTCAGCTTTTTTTGTTCACACTCGTTGCCGTCGCCATTTTCTTTGTTGGGATACCTCATGGTGCACTTGATGTGATTGTTATTGAAAAATACTGTTTAAAACAGCTGCCTTTCCAAAGTAGCCTCCTCAAAAGAGTCATTTTGTATGGTGTCTATCTACTCATTGTCTTGGTTTGTTTATTTTTTTGGCAATCCTCTCCTTTTATTGGCCTCTTAACTTTCTATGTCTTGGCGATTGGCCATTTTCAAGAAGACTGGTTTGAACTAAATCACTTTTTAGCCAGAATATGCCTTGCCTCAATTTTACTTAGTGCAAGCGTATGGCTTTACTCTGACAATCTAACGTCTCTGTTTATGCTACTTGGAAACGACCAAATTTCGGCTGAAAGATTTATTTTACTGTTGAAAGCTTTGAACAGCATAAGCTTAATTGGCTTAGTTTTTATCCGTGCATTTCATCCTTATTTTAAAACACATATTAAAACGACATTGGGTATCGCACTGGCTGCCTTTTTGTTACCGCCTCTGGCATTTTTTCTAGCTTACTTTTGTGCATTTCATTCAATATTACATACAAAGAAGATTATGACCGACTATCAATTAAGTAGATTCTCATTTATCTGTTGGGTGAGCATACCTATGGTTGGCACCGCACTGTTGGCATTCGCTTTTTTTATTATGTTTAACAATATTCGAGCGATCGACGAAAATCTTTTTAGCACCACATTTATTTTGTTATTCGCGCTGACGGTGCCCCATATGCTGTTAACCATTTGGTCGGAAAAAAAGTAGCTGTTTATGATTTAAAACCCAATAAAAAAGCACGTACATGCTTAAAAACATCAGCAAACCATGCCGTAAATCGTTTCGGTTCTGTGTCTAAGAGTTGCAAAATTTGCTGCTCTTTCATCCACTCAAATGACATGACTTCATTTGGCTCAGGGCAGATAGGATCAGGTGAACACTCTGATATAAAAATATGGTCATATTCATGTTCAATGAGATCATTATTTAAATAAGCTTTATAGGTAAATGGCGATAGTGCATGGAGCGGTGACAATGTCATGATACCTAGCTCTTCATTGACACGTCGACGAACAGCATCTTGAATGGGCTCGCCCCGCCTAGGATGAGAACAACATGTATTACTCCAAAGACCACCACTATGATATTTACCAAGCGCACGACGTTGAAGTAGAAATTCATAGCCTGATTTGGTATTCCTGACAATCATGAGTGAAAACGCACTGTGCAAAAGCCCCAACCTATGTGCTTTGAGCTTTTCTTCGTAGCCAATTACATTACCCAGCTCATCAACTAATTGAACTTCTTCTTTCATACATTATTTCACCTATGTGATGCTACTTATACTATGAGTAATACGTGTGAAGTCACCCTTTAAGTTTAGGTAAAATATACAATTTGCTATATTTTAAAACACTTTTAATGTACACAATCATCAAGCTTTTCTGAATAAGCATGAGTCAACCCGATATATAACTAAGGGTTACGGAATATGTTCAAAATAGAATGTTTAGGGCCATGGGCACCAAAAGGATGAACATCAAAGTATTCCCTGCTATTTTAAGGTGTCTGGAATATTCTTTATTTACCCTGATACCAAATAATGGCTGCATAAATGGCAAGTAATTTAAGACAACACACAACAGAGCACAGAGTGTAAAAGTACCTAATACAATTAAGCAAGCCTCCGCTACTGCCCCCAAATTCATATCATGGAACCAGAATGCCAAAGCAATAATGATACTCTGATGAAAAATATAAAAAGGAAACACTAACCGATTAACTCTTGGCAATAAGCGATGGGGACGCTTTAAGAATCGCGCTGCCAATGCCAACATCGTCATCACGCCAAGCAATCTCTGAGCAGTGTAAAGCATGTCCATTGCGGTAATCTGCCATTGTAAACTTTGATCGTTAAGCCAAATCATTTGGTAGCCCCAAACCACCAGCAGATATCCCACAATAAAGCTACCTAATAGCCTATGCCAGTTCTGACTGAGCTTTTCAAAGAACGCTCGATGATGTGTCAGTAAAAAGCCATAAATTAAAAAAACAAGCCCCATTGGATAACGAAATGTCTCACTAGGCCAAGACAGTTTTAATACACAAAGAGGCACTAATAGCCCTAAGAAAACCCAAATAAAATCGCGCTTTATGAGTGATTCAAGCGCAACTTGCAACCAATTACTCCACAATATAGGTAGCAACAAAACCAACAGTAAAGTGAACTCCCAAAGAGAGCGTAAATACCAAAGATGATTAACATCAACATGTGGCCAAATCCCCGATTGATACTGAGAAAATAATGGGTTAGATAAGTCAGTAAAGGCCAGATAAAACTGAAAATAATTAAGATCTAACCCGACTTCTTGGTGCATTTGTGCGTACAGTTGAATAGGCACAATCAGCCAGACGCCAATAAATAAAGGGAGTAAGATTTTTATGGTTCGACTGAACAAAAATGAGGGTATTACGCTCTTTTGTATTAAACAACTTAAAGCGGCACCCGAGATAAACCAAATTAAACCCATTCTCCATGGCGAGAGTAAGAGCATGGCATTTTCAATCCCTGAGCTTAGGTACGTGCTTTTGAAATGAAATCCCCAGTTTTGCGTATACAACATGCCTGTGTGATAAAACACCAACAAGCCAAACGCCAAGACTCTAAGCCAATCCAGTTCAACTAAACGTGACGATGAATGCGTTAAGGGGGGTTGCCATAATGTAGAGATATTTTTGAGCATCATATTTCCTATCTTGTACTCTATCCAAGTAATCTCACTGTTGCTGAATACTGTCTGAAATAAAATAAATATGTGCTTAAAAAACAGTAACTAGGGATAAGCGGTGGCAATGTGGGATAAACAGCTTGGGACTGCTTAAGTTACTTGATAAGCTGGTTTTATGTTCACTTAAAGAGAACCAAAGATGGCGCGTTCTACACATTTTTTAAGATACTCAGGTCAGTATGGCGCGATATTATTAATGGTTTATATCCTTATCAACAATACCATTAATGCCACTTCTGACATTATGGAAGCGCAACGTGATGGCGTATTGCCTTTTCAGTTATGGGAACCATTTGTCTGGGAATATAGCAGCGCCTTAAGTACGCTAATACTCGTACCCGGTGTAATTTACCTTCTTAAATACCAACCTTTTAATTTTCAAGCCATAACACGCTCACTCTGCTTGTACATTTTCGCGTCAATCGTGTTTAGTGTGTTACATGTTGCCATTATGGTGGCACTTCGCAAACTCGTTTATTGGAGCCAAGCAAGCAGCTACGATTTTGGTTTGCTCTGGTATGAATTTTTGTATGAATACCGAAAAGATGTATGGGGGTTTTTGTTTTTAATTATGGCGATTAAAGGCTATCAATATCTTATCGGCCAATTAAAGGGCGAGGCCCATGTTCTGCAACAAACTGAAGAGTCTGTAAAACCGCAGTTTGAACGCCTGCTGGTAAGAAAGCTTGGTAAAGAATTTATTATCAAGGTCAATGATATTGAGTGGTTAGAATCTGCAGGTAATTATGTCAACTTACACATTGGTGGGCGTATTTATCCACTTCGCGCCACCTTAACTAAGCTCAGTGAACAACTCGAGCCTCAGGGGTTTTGTCGCATTCACCGCAGTCACGCGGTACGACTTGATGCCATTAGTTCCATCACCCCCATTCAAAGTGGCGACAGCGAAGTGACCCTCATTAGTGGTAAGAAGCTTAATCTTTCGAGACGCTATAAGGAACAGTTTAAAGGTCAATTAAGGCCTAATTAGCCGAAGATACTTACAAAGTATGAACACTTTCTTACAGTTAGCGCCCTTTACTCACCTTACAATTTCATCAGTTTTACTTGCAAGGACCCCCGCATGACGCGCTACATTGCTTCTCTTTTCTTACTCGGTTTAACCTCTTTACCTTGTGCCGCTAATGATGATTTCGATTTTTCTTTATTTGCCAAATCAGAATTTAATGCGCTTGATGACCATATCATTTCAACTGGATTTGAAGTGCTTGGCTATTTTAATCACACCCCTTTTGGTATTGGTTTTATTAGTGCTTTAGGAAATGCCAGTGTGACAACAGAGCAAGGTTATCGCGAAGACTTTCTCACTTTAGATACCGGGCTTAAATTTGGTTATTTCTCTACTATTTACGCATATGGTGAGTTGGGCTTTGATGCATTTGAGCTTATGTTTCACGACCAGCGTAACAATGACCGCTATAGTAACCACTCAAGTATCACCGTTTATAATGCGCCAAACAACGAGATTGATGCATACTTAGGTGCAGGCATCGGTGTGCAAATAGAACACCTTAAACTCGAAGCCTACACCCGCTACCGACAAATTGATGGTAATGGCTGGGAGGCTAAAGATAACCATTTCACTGGCTTGCAGCTCTCCTTTAGCTTTTAAATACCTGTTTTAAGTCATTTCATTAATGCATATATTAGTATATTCATGAATATATGCATTCTTTTTAGCAAACCCTATGTGTACATTTAATCTAAGATAGCTCTCATACAAAGCAGCTAGAATATTTTTTTATCCAAACAAATCAGCACTTTAAAAAAGTATCAACATAACTTTATTACCCCACCTTTCTCAGCCCAGCATAAAAAACAGGTTAAAAGACCCACAACAAGCACAGTAATGATAATGATTTGCAATTTTGATCATGTTAGTATTTGCAACCTGTTTTTTGAGCAAATACTTTATACGGACAAATAATGAAACTCTCTGCGCTCTCATTTGCACTACGTGCGTCTCTTGCAATTCCGATGGCACTGTCTAGCCAACTTGTTTTTGCCGATGATCAAGGTGATGAAAAAGAAATCGAAACCATCATGGTCACAGGTCAGAAAATTGCACGTAGCCTGCAAGAAACCACCACAAGTGTTGCTGTATTAACTCCTGATATGATCGAACAACAGCAGATCAACACTTTCACCGATGTGATGATGAACACAGCCAATACCCATGGCGATAGCTATGGTTTCAGCATTCGCGGAATCGACGGCTTTAATGTATCTGGCGGTGGTAATAGCTACTTAGCAAGTGTGTATATTGATGGCGCACCGCTACCACAGGGCTTAGTTCGTAATGGTGGCTTCTCAACATGGGATGCGCAGCAAGTTGAAATCTTGCGTGGGCCACAATCTACATTGCAAGGGCGCAACGCACTTGCTGGTGCAGTTATTTTAAATACTCAAATGCCAAGCCATGAAAACGAAGGTAAATACAAATTTCTGATTGGTCAGAATGGTCAGCAAGAAGCCGGTATTGCCATTGGTGGTGGCCTGGTTGAAGATGAGTTGTCATTTAGATTCAGCGGTGAAGAAAAGCGCTACGATGGTAACGTCACGAACTTACATGACAACTCTGACTCAGATTTTAATGAAGAACATACCTATCGATTAAAACTTTTATACGAGCCGGCAGGGTTAGAAGACTTTTCGGCAATGCTTAGCTACATGAACGCAGAGCGCGCATATGGTGATGCAAACTTAACTACCAATGCTGGTGAAGTTGATTTTGACAACCGTAGTACTTCATATAACGATACTCGTGAGCGTAAAGCCGAAACTGAACTTGTTTCTTTAACTTTGAACTATGACATTAATAGCGAACTATCGTTTTCTTCTTATACAACTTACTCTGACGTACTTGAGGCATTTGACTGGGATTCTGACTATCCACAAGGTCTAGGTAACACACCTGTCGTCGACACGGGTAGCAGCACATTCTATGACAATACTGAAAAAACGCTGACTCAAGAGTTCAGGCTTACTTTTGACTATGAGAGCTTTAGCGGTGTAGCGGGTGCTTACTACTTTAATGGCGACCGCAAAGAGTTAAGTACGGGCTTAAACAACTACAATCTATCTCGTCTTGGCCTATCAAGTAACGCATTGCAAGCGCAATACAAACTTAGTCCACAAATCGCTGATTTAGTCATTGCTCAGTATGCAGAGATTGATCCTGCAAGAACTAAGGTCTATTCACTGACAGAAAGTAAAGTAACTAGTTATGCACTCTTCGCTGATGGCGTTTGGCACATAAATAAAAAGTGGGATATTTTAGCGGGGGTGCGCTTTGATCGCGAAGCGCAAGAAAATGGTAATGATGCTGAATATACTATTCTTAACCAAGATAAAATGCCAAACCCAGCAAATTATGTAGGTACACCTTTCGAGGGCATTGTACCACTGATAACAGGGATTAACGGCAGATTACTCGGCATTGCAGCTGACGCTTCAAAACCTGCGGCCTTAGCAGATACTAGCTTCAATACTTTCTTACCGAAAATTGGTGTGAGCTATCATCTGAATGATGACATCATTTCAACCTTTACTTTTCAGAAGGGTTATCGTTCAGGCGGTGTCGGTGTAAACCAAGCGAAATCAGTGACATTTGAGTATGAGCCTGAATATACAGATAATTATGAGTTAGCGATCCGTTCAACTTGGCTAGATGGCGCATTAACTGCGAATGCCAACTTCTTCTATACAGATTGGACCGATCAACAAGTTTCAGTACAACTCTCTTCAAACAACTTTGACATTCAAACAGTGAATGCGGGTAGCTCAGAAGTGAAAGGCTTCGAATTTGAAGTCAATTATAACGTAACAGATTACCTCAAAGCCTATACGGCAATTGGTTATGCGGGTACTGAATTTACAGACTTTAAAATCACAACTCCAGACACTGAATACGACTTAACAGGTCGCCAATTCGCTGCACCTGAACGTACGCAAAGCGCGGGTCTAACCTACCAAGGGCCAGATGGCCTATTCGCGAACATCAATATTAACTATGCAAGCGATGCACCGAATAGACCGAACCCATATCGTGATGGTTTGGAGCCTGGCGACGCGTTCTTTGACTTACATAACGATGCGCGCACTCTGGTTAACTTACAGCTTGGTTACGAATGGGATAACTATGGTATCTACTTCATTGGTAAAAACATCACTGATGAAGAATATTACGTCGCACACCGTGCCCGTAATGCACGTTTAGGTGCCCCAGCAGAATATGCAATTTCGTTCCGTGGTGTATTCGACTGGTAACACAGTCAACACTTAGCCCCTATAAAAAGATGTCGTAGCAATGCGACATCTTTTCGCGGTTTTAGGAAATATAACTAATACCACCCTCTTAATTAAGTGATTTATTTTGAGGATTGGTACAAGTAGCAAGGATTTAACAATGAGTTTTTTTTACCTCCTTCCTGCCTATTGGTTAACTGGCATGCTGCTTTATGCCTCAAGCCCTCGGCAACAGTTTTTAAAGACACAACAATTTAAACCCCCTCGCTGGTTGGCATTAGTCACCATTGCAGTACTCAGTGCGATTACTCTGTCATTGCTGATTGGAGCGAATTTCAGCCCAGTAGTCGCCGGTATTTTTGCGCTACTTAGTTTAATGCTATTTATTCCCGCGCCTATATTCTTACTTAACCATAAACCTCAGTGGGCCATCGCTAGCGTTATTGCTACCAGTGTACTTAGTGCCGGTTTGCAGCTAATTGCAGGAGGCCAATAATGTGGCATAAAACATTTGCCGGGTTCTTGTCTGGCACCATCGTAATGATCTTAGTGCCGAGCATTTTAAGTCTTTGGTTAGTCACACATATCAATATGATATTAGCCATATCCCTGGTACTGGCATTATCTGCTTGGGCTGGCGTAATGACTTGGTGTTATGGCGCGGACAGTGCCAAGCAGGCCTGGAAAAGAGCTGGCTTACTGGCCATTCCCACCATCATTATTTTTGTGATCACCTTCTTTACTGCAGCAGGACCAACAGGATGAAACAGTCTACGTTAAAGAATTTCACCCATGCACATGCATGGCTTGGTTTGATCATCTCAGGCGTTTTGATGATCGTCTTTGTCTGTGGCTCAATGTCGTTTTTCAGAGAAAACATCGTATTGTGGGATATGCAATATGATGCACCGAAAACAGACTTAGCCAGTCAAAAACAACACGTACCTGTGTCAATGATTGCCCAACAGATCAGCGACCAAGGGCATACCATGCCGGCAGATCATGGTGTGTTTATCGAACTTCCTACCCAAGCTCAACCTTTTTATGTCAGTTATTTTGAAATCGAGACACCTGAAGGCGAACATGTTGATGTCAATCAGAGTTTTGATCCAGAAACAGGCCAACGTTACGAGTTAGATCAAGAAGACTTTTATCTTGGTAACATGCTGTATCGTATGCACATTAGTTTGATGCTACCTGGTGGCACCGAGTTGGTCGGTATTGTGTCGTTGATCTTCTTTGTCATGGTGTTTACCGGCACGCTGATCCTGCTGAAGAAAATCATCAGTCATTACTACCAATACCGAGTCGACCGCCGCAAAGACACCTACCTTGATGGCCATAGCATTATTGGTATTAGTACCTTACCTTACACGTTTTTATTTGCCCTTACAGGTGTGATGTTCAACTTGAGTATTTTACTGCAAGCTGGGTTTGGTTTTGCGGTATTTAAGGGTAATATCCCCTCTCTAATGGCAACCGCAGACTTTTACGCGCCACCAAGAATTACAGAGCTCTCGGGTCAGCCTGCAGACTTAACTTTGCTAGATGATATGGTGGAAGATGCACAGCTTCGCTACCCTGAGCAAAGCGTGTACTTTTTGAATATATTTGCGCCCAACGATCAAGCAGGCCAAGTTGAAGTTGCAATGACAGCGCCCCATACTCTCGACCAACTGACTCGCCTGACATACTCGTTAGCAGATGGCCGTTTAATCAAAGAATATAAGCCAAGCCAATCAGCCACCGCAGGCACATATAGTGTACTCAGTTCTCTGCATTTCGGTGAATATGGCGGCAATACGCTGAAGTTTATCTATTTCTTACTCGGTTTAGCATGCTGTTATATGATTTTAACAGGTAATCTAATCTGGCTAGAAAAGCGTGAAAATAACCGTAAACAAAGTAAACGCGGCCTGCAATTCGTGAAAGCCATGACCTTAGCGCTATCGAGTGGTACTTTGATCGCCGTTGCCAGCACCTTCATTGCGGCACGCTTTGCACCAGAGTCATGGTCACAAGTCAGTCTACTCCCGCCTTTGTTTGGCGTGATGATCTTAGTTTGTTTAGTACACGGCTGGTTTAGTAAAAACGTCAGAGGCGGCATGATCCAACAGCTTTACATTGCAGCGGTGTTAGCGTTAATTTGCCCACTGTACGACTTGATCCAGATGCTGCTTGGCCACACACCACCGAGTTATCTCATTGTGGATGTTTGGCTGGTGACCATAGCTCAAATGTTAGTCGCTGGATTTTGTTTATTATTGGTGAGACATCACAGACCAAGAGCAAAAGCGTTTAATCTAACGCCTGCGGTCAGTTAATAAGCGAAAATACTGTCGCGCTAAAGCACGACCTACCAGACTCAAACCTTTGCCTGTAGGTCGACATTTACGGCGACAAATATCTTTAGTTACTTTTTGTCACGCTGAAGCACGACCTACAGGAGTAAAACCTTAGCTTGTAGGTCGTCGTTTACGGCGACAAGATCAACAGAAGTCGATTTAAAGATAAACACTATTCCAATATGGATAACTGCCAATATTCGTCACTAACCCTGCTCGCAAAGGGTTAGCAACGACATATCTAGCAATCGCTATGCGCTGTTCTTCGGCTCTCAGGGCACGAGCATAACAGGCACCCTGCCAAACTTTGCTATTGCCTTGGACACACTGGTTTATCATGTGGGATGAGTAACCTTTTAAATGCCCTACTACTTTACCTAATTCGGTATTTCCTAACCTTACTAGACCATGAAAATGATCTGGCATAAGTACCCAAGCCAACCAACTGCAATCGTGTTGCTGCTCGTTATATGAAATAGACTGACAAAAACGCTTGGCTAAATGATGTTCGATGAAAGTGGCATGGCGGTTGTGGCATGTGAAAGTAATAAAGTACTCGCCGAATGGTTTTGAATAACGTCCTTTTTTCAACTTCTGCCAGCTCATTTATTGCGCCTCTTCATTCACCTAGTACTAAGCTTAGCTCTTTGTCGCGCTAAAGCACGACCTACAGAAGTAAAACCTTCACTTGTGAGGCGTCGTTTACGACCATAAATATCTTTAATTACTCTATACCGTGCTGAAGCACGCCCTACAAAAGTTAAACTTTTACATGTAGGTCGTCGTTTACGGCGACAAAATCTGCTACGAAGGTGTATTTTGCACTAAATAAAAAAGCGCACTTCTCACAAATGCGCTTTTTGGTATGGGTAAGTTGTGCAACTTTTCTAAATTGTCGCGCTGAAGCACGACCTACAGGAGCCAAACCTAGCCTGTAGGTCGTCGTTTACGGCGACAAATTTGGTTTCGTAAATACCTCAGTTTAAGCTCGTCTAAACTTGCTCATTTCACATTGCGCAAAAGTAATCTGCTTCGCAGATCTATTTTGCACTTAGTCTTTTAATGCAACCTGCCAAACTGCCACTGAGCCTGAGATTTCATTACCAATAATAAGCAAAGGCTTGCCTGTGGCGCTTTGTTCAGCAGGTACAAATGACATGCCTTCTGGCGCTAAGTCACCTGTAATATCTGCGCCTTCAACCACGCCGCGGTTAAAGAAGTAATCAGCAAACTTAACGTCATAAGGGTTAGTGATGTCGTACACCATGATGCCGCCCATGCGCTCTAGACCAATAAACGCAAACATACGCTCACCAATTTGGCCCAGAGCCAACGCTTCAGGTTCAGCGCCTTTTGCATCAGAACGCGTGTCGCCTTCATTTTCATCTTCATCGTTGTTAAATGCAGCGCCATGAACAGATGCTGTAATACGGGCAATTTCATCGCCAGAATCAAAGACGATTAAACCATTGCTGTCCCAAATCGTGAAAGAACGCGCACCATAAGTGTAAAGTGCTTCGTATTGACCATCGTTATCAGTGTCACCTTTCACTGTTGTCACTTTTAGTCGACCAATATCGTCGTCATCGTTGTTTAAATAAGAAAAGTTACCGGCCAGCGTTAAGTCTTCAACACGAGACTCATCGATATACGACAAACAACCGTCGTCTTCATCAAAGTCTAGACCGCCTTTTGCAGTACAGTCCGCTGCATCTGAAGTATCAAAGAAGTATTCACGACCGTCACCTTCATTGGCAGAAACGACAAAGTTTGCACCTTTCCAGCTAAAGCTTGCAATGGTATCTGGCTGGTACATACCGTACAGACCCGGGTACTTCTTAAAGTTGATCTTGCCATCTTTATCAGACGCATCCATGACTAAGTTAGACCAATCTTTAAAGCCTAACCCCATCAACTTGACGCTATTGTCGCTTAAATCAACCACAGCTAAGCCATTGTTTTCTTGAATAGATACATAAGCATAACGGTTGTCTTTTGAAATACTGACATACTCAGGTTCAAGGTCCATCGCCACCGTGGTATTAATTAACTTGCCGTTGATTGTGCGACCCGTTGGGTTTGCGAACACCATACCCATGGCTTCTAATTCGCCCTGCTTGCCATTGTAATCTGTGAAGGTGATCTGAGTTGCGGTATCTGCCACTACACCATTAGTTACCGCAATCACACTGATGCTACCCTCAGGATCAACACTGTAATCACCCTCTGGCTCACCTTCGTTAGCCACAACGACTTTGCTGCCATCAGGGCTGAATGTCACCATGTCTGGTAATGCACCCGCTGTGACATTTTTGAGAAATACCGGCGCATCACCTGAAATATCATAAAACGCGATTTGACCATTTTCGCCAGTGGTTTTTGCTGCCATCGCAACCGCTAACAATTGATTGTTTTCATCGATTGCTATGCTATTCGCATCGCCTGGGGTGTTGTCGTTTAACGTTAACGTGATCGCACTGCTTAAGTTAGTCGTCGTGATCACACCTTCGTTATTTTTCACTAAACCAGCGCCATCAAAGCTGTCTGCTGCAATGATGTTTACCACAGCGCTATCACCTGAGCTGTTAATTGCGTAAATCCATTTTTTAGATGCTTGGTAAGCCACAATTTCAGCCGCACCCTCTGGACTTTGTGCGTTTAACACTGCACGACCAACCATTTGAATATCTAAAAGACGGTTGGCATCTTTACCATCAACCCCATTGGTGCCGTCTGTGCCATTTGAACCATCACTACCATTTGTGCCGTTTGAACCATTCGTACCAGCAACACCAGCTGGGCCCTGTTCACCTTGAAGACCTTGTTGACCATCGTCGCCATCAAGGGCACAACCTGTAAGAGCCGTTAATAAAGAGAGCGCGATCAGAGAGCGTTTAAGCATGACTAAACCTATTGTTGTTTATTGTGTAATATTTAATAGCGAACAATTAAACAGCAGGTTTATGACGTTTAAGTTTCTGCGATCTTAAGGATTGATTGCAGTTTTATTGCGTATTATTGTCGGAATCTAAATGCGTATTCAGATAATCCACCAGCAATCTGACTTTAGGTGATAAATGACGATTATGCGGATACAGCGCCCAAATTCCCTCTTCAGCTTCTAAGTACTGCGGTAACACCTCAACCAAGTTGCCTTGCTTTAAGTCATCTGCAATGTAGTAGTCGGGTAACTTGATTATCCCCAAACCTTTAAGTGCTGCATCTCTAAGTACAAAGCCACTATTACAGTTGAGGCGACTTTTCATTTTTAATGTGCGCTCTTTACCCTCAACGAGAAAACGCCAGTACTCGCTGTTCCCTGTTAAACACTGATGTTGTTTCAGCTCGTCTAATGTATGAGGTGCGCCATATTGACGTAAATAATCGGGAGAGGCGCAAACATATTGAATTCGGCTGGTTAAACGCTTTGCCATCATGCTTGAGTCATTCAACTTGCCAAGACGGATAGCTAGATCAAATCCTTCTGCCACCAAGTCAAAGGTTTGGTTGCTTAAAAACATTTGCACTTCGACTTCCGGATATTGGCGCATAAAATCATGTACCAGCGGCATGATAAACTGCTCACCATAAGCAACTGGGGCAGTCATTTTAATTAAACCCTGCGGCGTGTCTCGCAAATTACTGATTGCGCGCTCTGCCTCTTCAAGCCCCGTTAGCGCATGCTGGCAATGGTGAAAAAACACTTGGCCTTCTTCGGTCAGAGCAACCTTGCGCGTTGAACGATAAAATAGCTTAGTACTGTGCTTTTCTTCTAACGCGGTAACTTGGCGGCTGATATGCGCAGTCGATACACCTAATCGCTTCGCTGCTTGAGTAAAGCTACCCGATTGCGCCACCGCAACAAACTCATTAATGCCCTGCCAACTATTCATACTGCCCCATTATTACCACTGAGTAAAAGTAATTTACAAAAATAAGGGATTATCGAACAGGAGTAAACAAACTACACTTTCTCTCGTCAAAAATAATATGGCAAATACGCGTAAAGTACGTCGCTAAAATAGTTTTGAGTGCCTACGCTCTTATTTGCACATAACACTTAAAACAATTCACTTAAAAAACTGAGGACAACATGGCAGATCAATTTATTAAATCTAAGGCGGCCGTCGCATGGGGCCCAAATGAGCCACTTAAAATCGAAGAAGTCGATGTAATGCTGCCGCGTAAAGGCGAAGTATTAGTGCGCATCGTTGCAACGGGTGTATGTCATACCGACGCATTTACGTTATCAGGTGATGATCCTGAAGGTATTTTCCCTTCAATTTTAGGCCACGAAGGCGGTGGTATCGTTGAGCAAGTAGGTGAAGGTGTAACGGGTTTAGAAGTAGGCGACCATGTGATCCCACTTTACACCGCAGAATGTGGCGAGTGTAAGTTCTGTACATCTGGTAAAACCAACCTGTGCCAAGCGGTGCGTGAAACGCAAGGCAAAGGCTTAATGCCAGATGGCACAACGCGCTTCTACAAAGACGGCCAACCTATCTATCACTACATGGGTTGCTCAACGTTCTCTGAGTACACAGTATTGCCAGAAATTTCTTTAGCAAAAGTAAATAAAGAAGCACCACTTGAAGAAGTATGTTTATTAGGCTGTGGCGTCACAACCGGTATGGGTGCGGTACTGAACACAGCAAAAGTACAAAAAGGCGACACGGTAGCGATTTTTGGTCTAGGTGGTATTGGCCTTTCAGCGATCATTGGTGCAACCATGGCGGGTGCAAGTCGCATCATTGGTGTAGATATCAACGAAAGCAAATATGACTTAGCTAAAAAATTAGGTGCTACTGACTGTATCAACCCAAAAGACTTCGATAAACCAATTCAAGAAGTGATTGTTGATATGACTGACGGTGGCGTCGACTTTTCATTTGAGTGTATTGGTAATGTCGACGTAATGCGTTCTGCCCTAGAGTGTTGTCACAAAGGCTGGGGTGAATCAGTGATCATCGGTGTAGCAGGCGCAGGCCAAGAGATCTCAACGCGTCCATTCCAACTGGTTACTGGCCGTGTATGGCGTGGTAGCGCATTTGGTGGCGTAAAAGGCCGTTCAGAGTTACCTGAAATCGTTGAGCGTTACATGGCAGGTGAGTTTGGCTTACAAGACTTTATTACTCACACCATGGGCCTTGAAGACATCAATGAAGCCTTTGATTTGATGCATGAAGGTAAGAGCATTCGCTCAGTGATCCATTACAACAAGTAAACTGTTCAATACCCCAAAAGAGCTTGTATAAACAAGCTCTTTGTTCTTTATGGATACTAAAATGAACTTAGAGAATATCAGTAATAACAAAAGCTTTGGTGGTTGGCATAAGCAATATACTCATCAGTCTGAGGTGCTTAACTGCGCCATGCGCTTTGCTATTTTTCTACCGCCGCAGGTGAACGAAGGCCATAAAGTGCCTGTGCTGTATTGGCTTTCAGGCCTAACCTGCACAGACGAAAACTTTATGCAAAAAGCCGGAGTTCAACGTATTGCAGCAGAATTAGGCATGGCCATAGTAGCGCCTGATACTAGCCCACGTGGCGAGGGAGTGGCAAACGATGAGGGGTATGATTTAGGCCAAGGCGCAGGATTTTACGTTAATGCAACGCAAGCCCCTTGGGCGACACATTTTAAAATGTACGATTATATCCTTGATGAATTGCCATACTTAATTGAAGCGAACTTTCCGGTTACTTCACAGAGAGCTCTCAGTGGTCACTCAATGGGTGGACACGGTGCATTGATGATCGGCCTCAAAAACCAATCTCGTTTTAGTTCAATTTCAGCATTTAGCCCTATCACTAACCCAACGCAGTGCCCGTGGGGTGAAAAAGCCTTCAGTGCGTACTTAGGTGACAACAAGCAAGCTTGGACTGAATACGACAGTGTTGAGCTTTTAAAAGCAGGTAAACCGAGTTTACCAATCTTAGTTGACCAAGGCAGCGAAGATGGTTTTTTAACTGAGCAATTAAAACCTGAAAACTTAATTGCCGCAGCTAAGTCAGTCGATGCAGAGTGTGAGCTGAGAATGCAAGCAGGCTACGACCACAGCTATTACTTTATTGCTAGCTTCATAGAAGATCACCTACGCTTTCACCACCAGCATTTTAACGCCTAGTAACTAAACTGCCTTCACAGAGTGCGCGACGTAAAGTCGCGCCTACCATGCCACACCCTTCCCCGTAAAAATTTTCACTTAACCCTTGTAACTAACTTCTATACAATTGTTGCGATATTCAAAAAATAACTCTAACTAAAAAGAATCTTCATGCGCATTGTATTTATCTCACTTTTTCTACTGTTATCTGGCTGTGCCAGCCTAACCAACTCACCCACTGAAGTTGAAGAAACCATTGTTCATACACCTCCGGTAGAAGACAACGCACTCACAGAACCAAGTGAGCCAGTGGCACCGGTATTCATTGAAAATATCTTACCGAGTGAAGCTGAAGATGTTTGGCATCGTATTAGAATTCAATTGCAATTTGCGCCATCTAGTCACGAACGTGTACAAAACCGTGTTGATTGGTATTTAAAACATCCGAACTACATGGAAACTATTACAAAGCGCGCCGAGCCATTTTTATACTACATCGTCAATGAGGTTGAGCGCAGAGGTCTACCAATTGAGTTGGCTTTGATGCCATTAATCGAAAGCGATTTTGATACCAGCGCTTATTCTCACAAACATGCTTCTGGCCTTTGGCAACTGACGCCGCTTATCGCCAAGCATTATGGTGTAAAAATTGGCCCTTGGTATGACGGTCGTCAAGACGTGATTGATGCCACTAATGCCGCACTCGACTTTTTAACCTATTTGCACAAACGCTTTGATGGCAACTGGTACCATGCTATTGCCGCTTACAACACAGGTGAAGGGCGTGTTGCACGTGCCATTCGCAATAATAAGAAGCAGGGCAAATCAACCGACTTCTTCCATTTAAAATTACCTAGGCAAACGCGTCACTATGTACCTAAGCTTTTAGCTGCCGCGCAACTGCTTCGTGAAGAGCAAATGGCCTTTCCAAAAATCGCCAACCAGCCAACCATAGATGTGATTGATATGCGTCATGGGGTAATTTTAGATGACAAAAAGAAGTGGGCGCAGCTTGAAGTATTAAACCCGGGTTATACCCGTTTCCCAGCGTTATTAGACGGCCCTAAACACTTAGTTTTAAGAAAAGGCGAAAGTCAGAACTGGCAAGATTATGTCGCGAACTTACCCGAAATGCCAAGTGAACAATGGCAAAAGTACACCATTCGCCGCGGTGACAGTTTGAGTGTTATCGCCCAGCGTCACTCGATTACGGTTTCGCAATTAAAAAGCTTTAATCAATTAAAATCGAGCCGTATTCGCGCAGGCGACACCTTAATGCTGCCAATTTTGGCAGATAAGCAAATAGAGTATAAAGTTAAGTCAGGTGACAGCCTATGGCGCATCGCCAGACACTTTGATGTTACGGTCAGTAAAATTAAGCAGTGGAACAGCTTATCGAAAGACGTTTTACAGATTGGCGATAAGTTAACGATTTTCTTAGCCGCACCTTAAATACAATTTAAATAAAACAATAAAAATAACACGTTAAGGCAAGGACATGAGCGAACAACCAAAACAAGAACAAACGCAACAGGCCTCAGACTCAAACCAAGAGACACTCCATGCGCTCTCTGAGCAAGCCGTGCTAGATCATCACGATGATAAAAAGCATAAGCTCAGAGCAAAGCGCCCACCGAGAAAAGGCCTTACCCGCTCAAAGATAAACTCTATGCTCGCAGTGTGTGCCATTGTCATTTCTGCAGCCTCGTTTTATGCTACGTATCTACAAGCAAAAGCCTCGCAAGAGCAAGTTGCCGCCGCTAAACGTCAGCTTAAAGCCGAAACCCTACCTTGGCTCAAAATGGGCTATTCTAATTTCGATATTAACCAAGAAAAACAATATATTAATATCAATATTTCTAACTCTGGCACCGGCCCAGCCATGGTCCATTACATTGAGTACATTTATAACGATGAGAACCATTTTCACATTGAAGAGTTACTCGACACTTGCTGCTCGTTAAACGCATATAAAGAAGCCCTTGCTGAGATAGAGCAAGACCAAAGAGACATTAATTACCGCAACGCCTTCGGCTGGTTTGCGTCAAGCGATACCACCAACTTTTTACTTGCCGACGGTGAAGAATTTAATGTTTTTATGATGCAAAAGACCAATTTTAACTCGGGTCTTTGGCAACAAATCGACCAAAGCATATTCGATGTAAAAGTGAACGCTTGCTACTGCTCTATCTTAAAGCATTGCTATATTGTTGATGAAAAGTCCAATATTGAAGAGGTGCAAAGTTGTGACCTTCCTAAGCAGGAAGAAACACAAGCATTGACCGAGTAGTCCGTATTTTTCGACAGTATGAGTAGTTATGCCGAGTAACGACACCCAGTTTATACAGCAACTAAAACGCTTTGAGGGCGAAATCGCCCATCTCTATTTAGATAGCCGAGGCAATCCCACCATAGGGGTTGGATTCTTAATGGCCAACGCAAACCAGTTTTGTGCGCTCAATCTAGTCCATAAACAATCAGGAAAGCCCGCCAGTGAGCGCGAAAAACAAGCCGAATATAAAAAAATAAGCAAACAAAAGTCAGGTTATAAGGCCAATTGGTATGCGCAGTTTTGTGAACTGACACTACCCAGCCATGAAACCGATAAGCTCCTTCACAAACACCTCGCCCAGTTTAAACAAGAATTGAACAAGGTCTTTAGCAAACAAAGCGGTTTTAACTGCCAATTTGAACAGATGCCACTGAGTGCCCAATATGCTTTGCTCGATATGGCTTTTAATTTAGGCACTCCGCATTTAACGAAAAACTGGCCGAAACTACACCAAGCCATCAAGCAACAAGACTGGCAGTGTGCCGCCCAAGAATGCAGCCGCAGACATATTCAAAGTGAACGTAATGCAGCAACAGAACAGCTTTTTAAACAGGCCTCGAAGACTTCATCTCCTACTACCAAGCCTTCAGTATTGAGTTGGATAACGAGCCGTATCAAAAGTAAACTACTGCCATGACAAGCCTAACACTCGTCGACCTATTACTGCGTTTTTCGAGTGTTGGCATCATGCTGACATTGAGCACCTTACTTTGGCACAAGCTTGGTCGGGGCGAGCGGCTTTTAGCGTTGACACTTTCACTGTCTTTAACGGGCTTTCTATTGCTGACTCAGCCCATTCATGAGTTAAGGTTTAATCCAGCCAGAGGCGTGTTTCTCTTTTTAACTGAGCTGTTTCCTTTTGTACTCGCATTGACCTTTTGGCGCACCTTCCATGCTCGCTTCCCGCACTGGCTTTCACACAAAGCCAGTCAAGCCGGTATCTTCATACTTGTGCTGATTTTGTTTTGGCAATTTGTCCTCACCGATATATCGGCACCATTTCACCAAGTGATGCACTTATTAGAGGCCATCGCTTTACTTACCGCAATAGGCTTAAGCATGTGGGGCTTTCAGGATGATTTAGTCGATGCCAGAAGACGGTTGCGTATTGTATTAGCAACGTTATCAGTCGCTTATTGTTTATTGTTGTTGCTATTTGAGTTCACTGACTCACCATGGCGTCGTCAATCTTGGTTTATGTTGAGCAATGCTTTTGTTGTGTTTATAGCCTTATTTGCTAGTCTGCTGGCGATTAAAGACTGGTTGTTCACTTCAGTAACTCAGCTTGGACAACCTAAAATTAGCCCCTCGAGTGCTTTAACCGATAAACTCAATGCGCAGTTGGCAGCTCAAATCTATCTTCAACCAACACTCACCATTGCGCAACTTGCTGAAGCCATGACTGTGCCACCTCATCAGTTAAGAAAATATATAAATGAGCAACTTGGCTTTAATCATTTTAGTCAGTTTTTAAACCACCATCGATTAGATCATGTGGTTATGCAATTTAAGCAAGCAGATCAGGTAAATACACCAATATTAACGCTCGCGCTTAATGCCGGGTTTAACTCTATCGGGCCATTCAATCGCGCGTTCAAGGCGAGATTCAACACCACACCTAGCCAATATCGAAAGCAGTTATTTTTAGATTAAATCAAAGGTCTCTATCGGCTCGTAAATAAGTCCCTCGGCTCCTGTTCGATGCGAGTGATAAAGGTGAAACTGGTTGACCTGAAGTGAACATGGCGCGATAGCCTGATTTGTTTCAGGACATGGCTTATGACTTCGGTATAAGGTGATGTGAGGCGAAAACCCATAAGGGTTATCATAAATACCCAGTTCAGTGCCTATGCTTCTTAATGGCTCAGCTAAAGCTTTAAGTTGTGGCGCGATGAAGTCGGGTTTCAAATAAAAAATACCATTGTGCGCCCAATAGCCAGTTTCGCTAAACGTTAAAGAAAAGCGAGCCACTTGAAGTGCGCGAGCAAACTCAATTAATTGCGCTTGCTGCTCAGCAGACACATTCGGTAAAAAAGCCAAAGTAAGATGCCAATTACTGGGCTTGGTATGTGGTTTTTTTGTGGTGACAGAGTTTGTAAGCCAAGCCTCAAGGTGCTCAGTCACCCCCTGATCTAATCCTATTCCAAAGAACAAACGTTTGGCTTCACTCATAGCTTCCTCTTTATTATCATTTTTAACAAATAAACTTACTCTTTTAACTATCGGCCAGCATTTTTATTTATCGGTAAGATTTAATAGCAACACTTTCAATATATTAGCTCTATCACATTCAATGAGAGCTTGTTATGAAAAACAAAATTATTACCCTTATATGCCTGATTATTGCCTTACTGATCTGGTTATTCAAACCCGTTTACGATTGGGCAGCCTATCGCGGTAAAGCCCCAATTTTATTTGCAAGCCATTATGCGCTGCCAAACTCCCCTCATCCAGAAACAAGTCATGCGCATAGCCAGACTAAACTCGATGAAGCAAAGCTCATTAATATTCTTAAGAAGTACAGAGCGCAAAGCCATGCGCCAGGGTTGTCTGCAGCCATTGCCTACCAAGGTAAACCGCTTTGGTCGGGTACAGTTGGCTATGCGTCTTTAGAGAACAACATACCACTAACAACTACTCATCAATTTCGAATTGGCAGCACATCAAAGGCTATGACAGCAACACTGTTGGCACAATTGATTGATAAGCATAACTTCAATTTAGATACCCCGATCCAAGACTATTTAGGATTCAACCCAAATCCACTATGGCCGGCAATGACACCTAGGCAGCTTGCCTCACACAGTTCTGGGTTACCGCATTACAAACGCAATACTGACTTGATGGGACTGTATTATGCGATGGCCCTAACTAGCCATTTTGAAACACCGCTTGAGGCGCTAAAAGGCTTTGACGGCAGTGAGGTACTCTACTCTCCCGGTGAACAGTTTTATTACTCAAGTTACGGCACTGTGTTGCTGAGCGCCGTGCTTGCTGCCGCATCAGGACAAGACTTTATCGATGCTATGCGCGAGCGCATCTGGCAACCACTTGATATGCCTCAGACTGGACTAGAAGAAGATGCTAAACACCTTGTTGATTTTTATTTTAATAACAAAGGGCAGCAAACAAGCTATATACCATGGCGCAAAGTCGACTTGAGTCATCGTTTAGCGGGCGGAGGATTTATCAGTACGCCTAGCGATCTGGCCAAACTCGGCAGTGGCTACCTAGATAGGCATTTTTTAAGTCAAACGACTGTCGATACCATGTGGACACCGCAACAACTCAACAATGGTGAAATAAACCCACAAAACTATGCGCTGGGCTGGCGAGAGGCGAAAAACTTACTACTTGATAAATATACGGTTTATCACCATGGCGGGGTATCAAGAGGGTCGCAGTCAATCTTGGTGGTTATTCCAGAGTTGTCTTTGAGTATTGCAGCAAACATCAACGTGAATACAGAGAAATTTTGGGACTTTGGTCATGTTGTGACGGCACTCGCCAGTGAAGTACATCAACAAATAGGTATAACAAACTGAATAATGTGTGGCTTTTAATCACAATCGTTCAAAGCCACACGCCTAATTAACTAGAGCTTAGGGTAACTACTTTATAACTCCCGTAAAGATTGCTGGATTGGTTGGTTCAACAACTTTCTCAGCGGTAATACCACTGCTACTGCAGATAATACAAACGTCACTAACACCGCGCTTAAAGCAGCAAGTATGTCTAGTTGCAGGGTATTGAACGAGGATGAATTGAATAGTACAAACACAGTTAAGCTCGTGAATATGGCTACAGCTAATGCCAATAGACTGTACTTCAATCGCGTCAGCAGCACAAATTGCTCAGAGGCGCCGATTGCAAGCAATACACTAATAGCTTGCTTTTCAACGCGTAATTGCGCCTGTATTTGATACCACAAACCACTGAATACACCTCCCACAATCACAGCAGCAACCAATAACGCAAACCACAGTACATCTTGCGATTGCTGATCGAACACTTGGATCACCAGTTCAAGCGTCTGGGCGTCAGATACTTTCGCACTTGGCACTTGTGACTTCACCCACGCCGCTAACTGCGCATGCTGTTTTGACTGCGGCGACTGTAACACAGTAAATACTGCCATCGTGTCTGAGTTAAGCTGCTCTAAAGGTAAATACAAAGTCGGTTGCACACTCTGAGATCGCCCCCAATGCGGTATGTCTTCAACAATGCCTGTAATGGTATAGGTTTGCTCTTGCAGACCATATTGAATCTGAGTTCCGAGTAAAGACATCAGATCATCATGTTGGTTCAAGCGCTCAGCAAATGTGTGATTGATCACAACACCACTGTGCCACTGCTTAGACTCTAGCCCAGTTACTTTAGCATCGAGTACATTAAAAAATTCAGAACTGGCATGCATAGTCGCAATATTAATCTCTTGCCCGGTTTGTGGTGCTTTAAACTCATAACGATTAAGTTGAGCAAAAGAAGAGCTCAAAATCGCCTTTGCTTCAGCGCCCTTGTCTTGTGCCAATAATTGTCGCCAAGATATAGGGAAATTACCCGTATCAACTTGAGTTTGGGTTGCTGACAAAGCAATACTGGTTTGCTGATACTGTTGCCACTGCTCTTTCACCACAAAAGTCAGTGTATAAATGGCCACCAAGGCTGCGCTTAGTTGCAACACTAAAATGCCCTGACTCAATAACTTCTGCCATAAAGAAGCGCTGTGGTTGGTTTGTCGCGTAAACAAATCTTTCTTCAATAGATTCAGCAATGGAATACCGGCACAGGCCAATAAGCTCAGTATCATCATCAAAATTGCACTCAGTAACACAGCGCCGTTTAGCACCATGTCTTGCTGACTAAAATACTGTTGATAACCGGCGGTGCTTTGCACCATGGCTTTTAAGAAAGCTAAACAAGGATAAATTAAAATACAGACCACACAGGCCATGACGAACGCAAAGCGCATAGCAGAGCGAAAAAAGTCTCGGTTTTGAGCGCCTAACAACCTCAATGTTCGCAATTCATCTGCTATTAAGATCGCCCGACTGCTTGAAAGCGAGAATAGTGTAAAAATTAAAATGAGCCACAACGACACCACTAAACCAAGCAATAGCTGCCAAGTAAACACTAGGCGCTGGTAACCTTTAGGATCAAACTGAACACCAGATAAAATGGCCAGAGGCAAAGTTGATTTACCGAATGACATACCTTTCACAGACAAGTCTAGCTCAGCCAATTGAGCAGTCGCTTGGTGTGGTTCAAACTCACCCGATGCCGATACCAAACCATAATACATTGGCGCCGCGAGTAAAAAGCGATCGAGCATCATGCCACCTGTGAATGGAGTTGAATACTGCAACATGTCTTCTGGCAACCAAGCATCGAGTAATTCAGCGCCAACTTGGTCGTATTTTTGGTCAAGTACCCCCAACACTGGCAGCCCTTGTGGTAAGCGCTTAAAGCTAAACACCTTACCAACCACTTCAGGGTTACTATTTAGGTTTTCTTGCCAAAATCGGTGTGTTAGCCAAATACCCAAGACACTACTTTGCGCCATATCTAGCCCTATACTCTCTGCTGAATTTGCAGAGAACACCGCACTATTGACCGCATTAAAGGTTTGGTTATTAAGTGAAAAGCTATATTTTTTTATCACCAGCCAAGAGACATCCTCAACCACAGGAAACGTTTTTAGTTTCTCTAGGGCCTGCCGACTCACCGGGCTTAAACTGTTATTCTCATGTAACCTTCCAACCGTATAAAGGGGTTTGTCGGTGTTTGTCCACTGTGGATTTTCGTAAAACAGCATGCCACCTAAGCGCAGCGCAATGGCCAGCAAAGCTGCAGAGAAAGCAAAGCCAAATAAAATGAGTGCAAGCTTAAAATACTGACCGCGCCAACGTCGCCACTCACATAGCAACTCAAAGAGTGTATTATTCGCCGTCATAAGTCACTTGCCCATCTAGAATTCGGATCTTGCGCTGACAACGCGCGGCAACATTTTCATCATGGGTAACGATAACCAAGGTTGTCCCTTGTGCCGACAGCGACAATAATAAGTTCATGACTTCTTCACCGGTTTTTTGATCTAGGTTACCCGTAGGTTCATCGGCAAGAATTAAAGCCGGCTCATTAATGAGTGCTCGCGCAATAGCCACACGCTGCTGCTGACCTCCAGAGAGTTTGTCAGGCGTGCTATTGCTTTTATCAGCTAATCCTACCTGCGCTAATACACTTTGTGCTCTAGCGATATATTCAGCAGGTTTAATACTCTTGTTAAAACGCATCGGTTGTATGACATTCTCGAGCACTGTCATGCTGGCGATCAGGTTAAAGTTTTGAAAGATCCAACCAATATGACGATTTCGCAGCTGGCTTTTTTGTTTTTTGGTTAATGATGTGACGTTCTCTGTACGCAGTAAATATTCACCTTTGCATGGCTCATCCAGTAACCCGATGATTGAAAGTAAGGTGGATTTACCACTGCCTGACGGGCCCAAAATCGCAATCGATTCACCATCGTCAATGGTCAAGTCGATGTCTTTTAAAACCGCGTCATTATTTGCTGCTTGAGCAAACGATTTGTTAACCCTGTTTAGAGCAATAAGAGTATTCACGCTTTAATCCTTAGCTTTATTTTCTGATTATTATAATTTTATTGCTGAGCGAGACTGAGGTAGTGCCTTTAACACCTGCTCGCCTATTTCAACGCCCGCCAGCACTTCTATAAATTCACTGCCTTGCATGCCAATTTTGACCTGCTTTTTATGCACTTCGTCACCATCAAAGACATATAAGACTTGGCGCTCTTCGCCCGCCTTTAAATACAGAGGCTTAGCAACGCGAAGCGTATTGTCTTTACTGGCTAACATGACCTCGGCTGAGACCGACAAGTTATTTACCGCAGAAGAGGGAATGTGTTCTGTAAAGGTGGCTTCAAACTTAATTTGATTGGCTTCAACATTAGGGTGCACACGCACCACTTGTGCGGCATACGTTTTACCCTTGATGCCAATATTCACTGCCATCCCCGCCGATAAGATATCAATGGCACTTGCTGGTGCTAATAACTGAGCGAACAAGCTATTTTGACTCGATAATTTAGCCAATACTGTGCCCTTAGAGACCGCCTGACCTATTTCTATGTCTGCTAATAGCTCAGTTAAAATGCCCGACTGCGTTGTTGTTACTTGCAAATTGTTAACGTCATCTTGGGTCATCGCCAGTTGCTGCTTTTCGCTTTCAAGCTCAAGCGCCAAGGCTTGCTTTTCGTACTCTAAGGTGTTTTGAAAAGCCGCTTCACTGCGCTTGGTTAAATCGAGCTGCAATCGCAATTGCTCTAACCGCGTTTTTGCACGTAAGAAGTCCAACTCACTCAATAGTTTGGTTTCATGCAGCTTACTTAAGGTCTCTATCTCTTGTTCTGCAAACTTTAATTCGCTGGCAGCCATCGCGACGTCGTTTTGCAATTGTGTGGCTTCTCGCTGCAATTTTGCCAGCGCTGAGACATGCTTTGCTTGCGCCTTTTGCCAATTAAGCTTCGCGATTTGTAGCTGTCGTAATAATTGTGGGTTTGAGAGAGTAATAATAGCCGTATTGGCATCAACCTCTGCGCCTGGTAACACATTCAGTTCGCTGACATGCCCGTCGACCTGAGCCACCAAACTATTTGATGCTCTTGGCGTAAGACGGCCAAATACCGCTAAGGTCTGTGTTACTGAGCCGCGTTCAACAGCAGCGAGCTGCAGCTCACTGGGTTGCTCTGCAAATAATTGTCGAGCAATAAACCACACAACCAAGGCAGTCAGAGCAACACCACTCATACCAAATATAAGCCGCTGTAAATGTCGACTGTTTGAGTCTTTTTCAGGGATTGTCAGCATCTAATATCCTTATGCTAGTTATTACCACAACCTATTAAACACTATATCATTATGATGAATATAATTTTTTAGCAGCATACCTTATTAAAATTGCTGGTTTTTAAAGCCGATTAAAGGAATTTCTATACGATACCAAGGTACCGTCTTGAGCCCTTTTAATATTGTTGCAGCCTTTTGCCTGTGCGCCTGTGCTTTTTCTAAATACTTTCTAGAGTTAGGGTTATCAGAGAATTCATAATTTCCATTCTTTTTAACAGGAAGATCAAAGTAGATAAAAACATATTTATGCTTCTTCTTATCGGGGAGCGCGATATTAAAAGTACCTTCAATCTCCGAATGACTGGCAGGGAATTGACTATTTTTATCTATTAAAACTGGCTCAATCTCTTCGTAAATTGAAATCGCATTATCATGACTTAAAACTTCTTCAGACTCTAGATCGTACAAATATCCGCATCTGTAAAATGCTTTCTGACCTTTTTTTAAAAAATACTGCTCGAATGTGTCCCACCGTTTAGTCGTGCCCAATCGCCATTGCTCAATTTTATTTTGTTCATCTGTTAACCGGATAAGATCTTGAGGGTGAACATTGTTTGCGAATGCAGAAAATGCCGATGCTAGGAGCAATAGGCTGCTCCATAGAAGAATTTTCATTGTGACGCCCTTTGCTTATCACCTAGAATGTTTGAGGCTTGTAGCCAATGAGCGGTATTTGAATTAAGTAACCCGTCACATCATGCTGTTGCTTTACAAGCTTTGCGGCGAGCTTACGCATATCAATACTTTTCTTTAATTGCTTTGCAAACACATCGTTACCAGCAAAAAGGTACTCGTTGTTATTATCTGTATCTATGGGCGTATCAAAGAAAAATAAGGCATATCGCTTAGCATCTCTAATATCAATATTGGTAAAACTAACAACCTCAGCCAAAGTCAATGTAACTTCCATATGCTGTACGTTCAGAATGGGTTGCAAAGCAGGCTTGAGTGATTTCGCTTCTTCATAAGACAGCCATTGCTGCTTTTTAAGATCGTATAAATACGCGGTTCGGAAATAAGCATTTGAGCCATACTTTAGAAAGAAACTTTGAAATGTATCAAATCGTTTTGTGGTACCGAGTTGCCACTGTTCAGTTTTATTATCTTCGTCGGTGAAAGTGCTGGCATGTGAATAGAAATTGCCAAGCATCAAAAAAACAATCAATAGCAACGCTTTAACTTTTAACATACTTTTAAATACTCCTTTAAAATAGCCAGCATTCGCTGGCTAGGTAATCCTATGACATACTATTCACAAGATATAGTGCAGCGATTGTCCTCATCGCAGATTTGGATGCCTGATGGTGTTTCAACTATTGAGGGACAAACCCAACAGAAGGAATTCGAATAAGGTACCAGGGAATATGCCTGTGCTCTTTAAAAACATGCGCTGCAAACTTCCTCCTGTTGTAACCTTTTTCTAAGTGTTTACGCATATTAGCTGAATTAAAAAATTCGTATTTACCATTATTAGCTTTAGATAAAGGCGTATCGAAATAGAAGAAAGCATAACGATGAGATGTAGGTAATTTAATATTTAAAAAGCTTTCTAACTCTTCTTGTTTTATCTTTATTTTTGAGGATTTTGACAACACAGCTTTTGCGGCTGGTACTAATGATTTTGCTTGTTCAAATTCGAGAATAACTTGAGACTCTTTGTCATAGATATAACCCACTTGATAAGCAGGAGTTAGCCCTTTTGAGATAAAAAATATTTCAAAAATATCAAAACGCTTTGTAGTACCAAATTGCTGCCACAATTCTTCTTTTTTATCACTCTCAGTCAACATTATTAAATGATCGGGGTGGGGGCTCGAGAATGCATGACAACTCGCCGCACATAAAACAATTAGCAAATAATAAAGTCTTATCATTAATAATCTTTCCTTAGAAATAGCCAGCAAATTTACTGGCTAGAGCACATATAAAGTTAGCATTGAATTACACAAGGGGCAGACTCAGAACACCTTTTAGAGCCCCCGCCATTTAACTCTACAGTGCAAGCAAACTCATCACCATCCCACCCGCACTCACTATCACCACAAGCTGCATATACACCGTAGCTTGCACCACTTAAGACTAATGCCACTAACGTGGCCTTAACTGCTTTTGTCATTTTTAAATCTCCGTATAAATTAACAATTTTCCCTATATAGGGAAAGGTCAAAATAACAGCAACGCAAAAAAAAAGAGCAACTAAAAAGAAACATTAAATTTACAAAGAATCATTCAAACCTTGTCTGTAAGTTTCGATGAGTAAGAGGTGATTAAAGCGGTGGTTTATAACCAATAAATGGAATATGAATTAAATACCAAGGCATGGTTTTGTGAGCCTGCATAATACGCGCTGCTTTTTGGCGCATCTTCATACCACGGATTAAGAAGTCACGCTTTCTGGGTGTATCCGCTTCACGATATCGACCACTGCCGTTTTTTTCAGTTAACGTATCAAAGTAAAAATAAAAATATTGGCTGTTTGTAGGGAGAGTAGTATTTAAAAAAGCGGCAAGCTCTTGCTGAGAAATATCCACCCCTTTCATATCTTGTTGAACAATTTCATAAAATGAAGGATTTAACACCAAAGATTCTTGATAGCTTAAGATTCTTTCAGCTTGTAAGTCATAAATATAACCCGTTCTATAATATGCGCGATGACCTCGGGTTAAAAAGAACTGCTCAAACGTATCGAATCGTTTGGTATTGCCCCGCTGCCATTGCTCAGTTTTATTGGCCTCATCGGTAAACACTTGCAAGTGCTCTGGATGCACATTCGAAGCGAAAGCTGGCAAAGACAGTGTTAACACCACCCATAGTATTAGTTTCATATAAACTCCTTTTAAAAAAGCCCAATAAAAAATCAGGCTTTAGTTTTTAACTTTAGTTACAGTCAATATTACAAGGGTCAGACTCTGTACACTCAACAAGATTTCCCATCTTTGTTTCTGCTTCACACACAAAGTCTCCACCAACCCAACCGCAAGTGCTATCTCCACACGCTGCATATACACCGTAACTTGCACTACTTAATACCAATGCCACTAACGTGGCCTTAATTGCTTTTGTCATTTTTAAATCTCCGTATAAATTAACAATTTTCCCTATATAGGGAAAGGTCAAAATAACAGCACCGCAAAAAAAATAGCAACCAAAAGCAAACATTAAATTTACAAAATAACATTCAAACTTTGTCTGTAAGTTTCGATGCGAAAGGGATGAAAATGTATGAGGTAGCAGCGTATTAAGTTACTCTTAATCAGGTATTACTTAGGAGGTTAATGTGGCTAACATTGAAGTGAACCACATAGAAAGAAAGGTATTCTAGAGTGTGCTATTTGAACTTTACTTGTTTATTACTGCGCTGATAGCTACGTGACTCTGGCGCAGTCCATTCACCATTTTTTAAATATTGGGTCGAGACTTTAAACTCACCATCAACGAACTGGCTGGTGGACTTCACTTTGGTAATGCCGTCCTTGCTACCTGTCACATCTTCATAGGCCACAAACGCACCATTGGGTAATACCTCCATGGTGCCTTGTGTGTAAAACCCTGCGGTTGTGAAATAGTAAAATACGAGGCTTTGTTTTGTTTTATCCCAGAATATCAATGACTCACCACCATACATACCCTCATTAATTGAATGCAGGGTGCGAATAGCCGTGCCATTCAATGCGCGCTCCCACTTACTGACATCTTGCATGGCAGGTTGACCTTTAGGCACAACAAAGTCTGCCTGCCAAGTACCAAAGTAAGGTTCAAATACCTGTAACTCTTTTACCAGTGAGCCTGCAAACGTGGGTATGCTGAGTAACAGAGAAATGATTAATATAAATGCTTTTTTCATGTTTTTATGTCTTTTTTAAGCGGTTTGGAATAGTAATGTTAGTCAGCATTTGATGAGTAGACAATAAGCAAGAAATGGAAGCTGTTCGTTTAAGGTGGAGATAAAGACAGACCCGACATAAAGTCGGTGCTATCGAGGCTTGGACTGAGTTCAAACAGTTTAAAACATAGCTATTGAGCACAAAAAAGCACTGTAGGAACAGTGCTTTTTTAACGTTGAATTGCGATAGCCTGTTAGTGGTTTTGGCCTTTGTCTGCCGAGAAATATTTACGGCGCATCAAGTCATGGATCACCAACTCTTGCTCACGACCATAAGCTTTAAACATACGGTTGTTATGCATGTGTAGCAAAGAGCTCAGCAGTGAGTCTCGACTACAGTTGAGCTTGTCTTCTTCTAGCATCTCATTGAGCTGCGCGACCACAGGTTGTGCTTGCTGTTGCCATAAGTTAAGCAATTGGGCAATCGCGTTTTGGGCCTCATCGTCAGGTAACTGAGTCAAGTCAGCGAGTTTCACAAAGTCATCTTCTAGCTGAGTTTGGTAGTCACGATAACGATTGCCTAGTTGCTTGCGCAGATGACTGGTTTCGTTAAATTCATTACCAAAACCGGCTCTTAACCCACTGATTAAATTAAACTTGCCTTCATCATTGTAATTGAACAAGTTAAGCAGTTTATCGGTGCACTGCAGCGCCACACGCCAGCGAATGTCTTCACCAAACTCGTCAATTAAGCCACAAGTACGGGCAATTAATTCACTGTCTAGCATAAATAATGACTCAATCAGTGCCATAGACTCTGGACCACCGTAGCGCTCTACTTCACGCTCATAAGTCATTAGCTCGACCTTATGTAACTCGCCCGACTCAACCATAGGATCGAGCAACTGATTCAACTTAGGTAACAACTGACCACATAACTTGCTTGGCTCGCCATAGAAACGCAAACGTAAATGCCAATCGGGATCGCCATAGCGAATGAAGAACCATTTTTCAAAATCGCCTTGCTGCTCGGCAATAAATGGCAATAACTTTTCAGTTAATAGCTGCTCGACGATTGAATTACCTGAGTAAATTTTCAAGCTTAACCACTCTGAGCCAGCACTAAAGCGACGTTTAATCGATTTAGCTGTGATATTTGCAAGTGGATCGTCAGAGAAATGATGGTGTATTGGCGCATTGCCATTGAATAATGGGATCACCATTTCGTTGTTGTAGTGCTGACCTTGGTTGTCGACAACACGCGAAGCATACTGCGTCGTTAGCACTTCTTTTAATTCAACGCGAGGTTGCCCCTTGGTTTCTGAAAGTAATACCGCCAGCATGTCTGGATGACGCAGGTCTAGCTGAAGTACATTATCGGCCATGGCATAACATACTTGTGGATCAAGCTGGTACTTGGCCAATAATGTCGCTAGTTTTTCAGATGAGAATTTGCCGTTTTTACTGATGGCTTCGAGCTCTTTACGGTCAATACGCCACGTTTTTTCATTTAAGATCAGATTATCAAGCATCACTCTAGGCACAAAAGCGTCATTGGCGGTGCTACTTGGCATGCCGAAATTCGGTGCTCGGCCTTCTTGGTGTTGCAGCATGCATAAGAACTTATAAGCACTAAGACTACGCGCTGAGTAGTTATGTGCACATGATAAACGCGGGATGATCTGCTTATTTAAACGCTTGCTCCACAGTTTAACTTTTTGCCCTTCAACCCAGACAAATAAATCACTGAGTGGAATTTGATATTGACTGTCTAAGCTACTGTCGGCCATAAAGACGATTTCGTACTCGCGTAGGTGTGGCCGTGCAATCACATTGCCTGGACGACCTTCTGGCATATGCGCAATTTCGGCAAAAATCACATTGTCTGAGTGCGCTTGCTCTTTTTGCAACTCATCAATCACAGACTGCTTGAGACCATCGTTTAGGTGACAAAAGCGGCCCAATAAATTGGCTGATGATGGGCCAGCACAACCGCCCAGCTTGAACACAGGATTTGCTCTGTCGTCTTGATACGCATTGAGCATCACAGAAAAAGAGGCTGGGAAATTTTTGCTAATGGGTTCTTTGCTGTTTACTTTGCTTCTTAGCTCTTTGCTCTTTAGAACTATGGTGTCTTTGCTGCGATTCGCCGGTAAGCTCAGGGCTTCTTCAATGATCTGATTCAGCAAAGTCGGTCTTGGCGCTTCACCCGCGCCTTGATTACCCTTAACTAGGTTTAAACCTGCCACCAGCGGGGCTTCGTATCCAGTTTCATTTGAAACGCCAATACCTGACTCGTCATCTAAGATCACATCAAGAGGTACAAACTGCCCTTCAAAACGAGCATTAAACTTAGTGATAAAGTTACTCAATGGGTTAGATTTATCGGTATCACCTAATTCAGCCAATAACTCGAGTTGCTTTTGCACCCGTTGCACTTCTTGAGCGCTTAATTGACACTGTTCAAAGGCGCGATAAACGTCTGTTTGAAAAAGCTTATTTTCTTGCGCTTTAACTGGCATGTTCTGAAAGTGTTCAAGCAATTGCTTATAAGGTTTAATTTCACCACTTTTCTCGTTATCGAGCTTTTCAATCATGGCCAGAGCTGTTGCAAGTTGATCTGCGGTTGCCAGCTCTTCCATATTTTGTAATGACTTTAAAAGAGCATAATCAGGTGAATCGCCCGTCAGCGGCAGCGGGATATCGGCCTGTAGTATTTTTTCATCAATCAGATCTTGAATGTATGCTTCAACGTCTTCTTTTTCGGCTTCGGCATACTGTGCGCAAAAAGCATCGACCAGACCATTAAAGCTTAAACCGCCTTTGGCTAGTTTAAGTACACACTGAAAATATTCATCACTGTCTACCGCGCTTAAACGATATTGCATGCTGTCTTCAGAGAGATAATTCTCAATATAACGACATTGATCAGCAACAAAGTAATGAGAAGGGTTCGGACGATACATCAAGTTGTCGGCACGTTGTGCTTCTTTCACGAAATGCTCTTTTAATGCCGACAGATAAAACATATCAAGGCGTGTTTTACGACTATCTTGAGTATGTGACGCACTTACAAACTCAGTGGTATCACCCACTTCACCTTTGTGGATCCCTGAGAATAAACCAAAAGGCGTCGGCCTTGCGCACATACGCAACATGTATTTAAGTAGCGCTTGCGCAACCTTTTTACCTTGTTTTGATTCTGGTTTTGTACGCCATTGCTCAATACGCTCTAATAGAGAAGGGCTAGCAAGATAAATGGCTTCTTCAACCCCCTCAATTGCTAACCACTTTTCCAAAATAGCATTGGTATCGGCTGACTCTGAGCTAAATTCTGCTAAGTGCTCTAGTGATAAACGCGGCGTACGCATAACAAAAAACGGCGCATGCTGAATCGGTTTGTTTTCTTGTTTTTGATTATTGTTGTTCGACATCATCACTCCTTATGCCATCAATAAGCATTCAGCCCAATCTAGGTCATCGTTTAAAACTGAGATGAAGCCAACGCCAACCCCTGCATAACCCATTAAGAAACCAAAATTCTCATTGTGTTCCATGGTTTCACCATTGTATGAATAAAATGCTTCAAGGCCTTTTTCTTGATATTGCTCAAGGCTGTAGTTAAGCCAATATTTTGCAGCTTGCTCAAGCTCAGGGTGGGGTATAAGTTGATTTAAAAGTTGATAAATACTAACGAGACCAACGAAACCGTGACACAAACCAGCATCATTGATAAAGCCACTTTCGGCATCACGTTTTGCCGCTTTTAACGCCATTCTGCGTGCTTCATCAACATAACTCGGCCTATCTAGAGCATGACCTGCACGAGCAAGGGTTAATGCGATTGTCAGATCGCCATAACACCAACCGAGTCTCGATTTGTGCTCGCCGCCAGAGCATGAACCATAGCAATGTTCTTCTTCATGGTTTGGGTTTTTTTGGGTAAGTAACCAGTCACAAGACTGCGTGACTAACTGGGAGGTTTTATCTCTAATGGCATCTATGTTTAGCGCAGGAATTAGCGCTGCGATGATCCCCGGCACACCATGTGCTAACCCTAAATTGAATTCTGGCTTCTTACGGTCTTCTTTTTCGAAGCGATAAACCGAATACTCAGGCTGAGACCAGCTTATTAATTTTTCATCTACTTGCTGTGCCACACTAGCAAAGTTATCGACTATTACACCGTATAACGCGGTTTGATCTGATTGCTTGCTACGCCTTGCGGTATAAGGGGCGTAACCCGCAAGACCAAGTACCGATTCTATTTCACCCGGCCAAGGTTGAAAATTAAGTGCATCATAAAAGATTTGATCCATATCGCTAAGCAACTCAGGATCGTAATCTTCCATGTCTGCTTGGTTTAAATACTCTAATACCCAAGCTTGCCCAGCAAGACCATTGCTGAGCTCAAACCCCTGTTGATCTAGCTCTTCTTGGAGCTTTTCTAGTTTTTCTGAGAATAGCGTTTCATCAACAAAACTTGGGTCGATGCGGTAGGCATTATATAAAAATAATAAATGGCCAGCTAAACCACTTAACAAACCATTAGTTTCAACATTATGAAGATCTTGGCTCACTTTTTCGGCCAAGCTTTGAATTATTTCGCGCACCTGAGCTGCTTGCTCTACAGACGCAATCGCTTTTGTTGGCATATCTATCCTTAGGTGAAGACACCGTTTTAATTATTATTCCTGCAACAACTGACCGATACCTTACTGAAGCGTCACCAAAACCTCAACAACTTTAGAATTGTTAATAAAAGTTAAACAGCTTGATCATTTAATTTATATGAACTATTTTAATTTTGCACTTACCGAAAGTGCTAATTTTTATAAGGAAAATAAGATGAAACTTAAATTAAACAAGAAGAAAATTAAATCACTATCTTCAGATAAGAAAAGCATTCCGGCAGCAATGACGCCAGAGATCGCTGGTGGCTTTGATTATCAATTTTCTGATATTGATTGTGGCCGCCTTACACTAATCCCACGCTATACATGTGGTATTGGTTACACGTGTCCACACGTATTCTAATAAATCGCTTTATAATTTATAAACATTTTCAATTGGTTATATAAATAAAAGGCGAACAAGGGCCATGTTTTTCTTTAAAATATCGCCCTTCATTTACCTCTAAAGTTTTAATAATGAATTTTTAAATCTATAAAAGAAACGTACTCCTCTACCATATGCTTATTCATATACTTGTAACTTTCTTCATAATAAGCATTTATTCAAACATTCTATTAATTACACTTTCTGCAATAAGGCAAATAACGAAAAGAATACCAAAATCAAACCAGCTTCCATGTGATTTTGTTAAATTAAATTTAATAGCTTGAAAACTTCTTTAAGATGAATTAATTTAAATTTGCACCTTTTCTAGGTGCTAATTTTAAACAAGGATTTGATTATGAAATTAAAGTTAAACAAAAAGAAAATGAAAACGTTGTCTGCTGATAACAGCAACATTCCTGCAGACATGACACCTCAGGTTGCGGGCGGTACGCAAATTAACAGCAGTTACAATACTTATCGCTGCCACACAAATTATCCTGCTTGCCCAGGTCCAAATATCTCTGACGATAGAATGACTATGTGTCAAGCATATACATGTGGCATGGGTAATACTTGCCAAGACGTTTACTAATCAAACACAACTCATCTAGAAGGAAACTAACAATGAAACTTAAGCTAAACAAAAAGAAAATGAAGACTTTATCTGCAGATAGCAGCAATATTCCTGCAGAAATGACTCCACAGGTTGCTGGTGGTACGCAAATTAACAGTAGTTATGTTACTTACCGCTGCCCACCAATTGATGGCCCAAGTGCTGATGGCATGACACATTGTGTGGCTAACACATGCGGTCGTGGCCACACGTGTGGTGAGATTTATTAATCTAAACCTAGATTAATACGCATAAACGCCTCTTTTGAGGCGTTTTTTGGTTTTAGAGCTAGCATTTGTTGTTATCGTTCTCATCACTATCGGCTAATACTAATCCGCAATAACATTTAATCATTTTGAAGGATTAAACCTGATAATAGCTGTGTTAAAGATTTCTCACTCAAAACAACTAAATAACGAAACATCTGCCTTGCCAACATAGATGTAGGCACCTCAACGATAGCAGGACGCGTGAACGGAACTACCTAAAAGGTTTTCTTGCCTCAAAATAGACCACTTAATTAAGCGGCTTGATATAAAAACAAAAACGCCAAACAAAACGAGTTACTTGGCGCTATATGAAGTTACCTAAAGTTATTCAGATCCAGAAGTCGATGTCGAATGCATATCTTCAAGCTGACGTGGTTTTTGCAGCTTAATTTCTCTATCAGCAGACGCAATGGTTTCTTTACGATGGGCGATGATCACTCGAGTGATATCTAAACGGGAAACCGCCTCATTAATATCGGCTTCTAAATTGGTATCTAAGTGGCTGGTGGCTTCATCCATAAACAAGATCTTAGGTTGTTTATATAAAGCCCGAGCCAAAATAATACGCTGCTTTTGACCCCCAGATAAGCTTGAGCCCATATCGCCAATTAAACTGTCATAACCCATTGGCATTTGCGCAATATCATCGTGAATGGCAGCCAGTTGAGCACAATAAACTACGCGCTCCATATCAACAGGAGAATCAAAGAAAGCGATATTATCTGAGACTGAACCCGATAAAAGCTCGTCGTCTTGCATAACCGCCGCGATTTGCTGTCGGTATTGTCGCGCACCTATTTGCTCAAGCGGTACGCCATCAATTAGCACTTCACCAGATTTGGCTTTATTGAGCCCCAGTAAGAGCTTTAGTAGTGTCGATTTACCACAGCCCGAAGGCCCTGTGATTGCCACCGACTCGCCTGCTTTTATCTTCAAGCTCAAGTTATCGAGTACATTCGGTGTTGCATCTGAATAAGCAAAGCTCACGCCTTTGATTTCAATATCACCCTCAATGCTATGACGTTTGATATTCGCTGGCTGTAAATCTTCTTTTTCAGTCAATGCAATATCCGCTATACGCTCAAAGTGTAAACCTAACATCTTGAATTCGATAAACTTCTCAATGAGGTTGGCGGTTTTTTCCATAAACTGACGCTTATAAGACATAAACGCAAATAGCATACCGGTACTGAATCCACCTTGGATCACTAAGTGCGCCGCCAAATAGACCACCACAATGTTTTCGATACCAAATAAAGCGCGGTTAATGGCTTCGTAACCAATATTAAAGTTACCAATTCGGATGTTCTGATTAATGGCATTCGCATAACGATTTTGCCATTGCCCTTCACGTTTTACTTCAGAACCAAATAACTTGATGGTTTGAATGCCTCGCACTGTTTCCATGAAGTTAGAGTTTTCTTCAGCTCTTGCCATGATCTCTTGCTCACTGATCGCTCTGTAAGGCTTATACATAGCAATTCGCACACCGGCATAGGCAAATACTGCCACCAGCACCACCGCAGAAAGGGTTGGACTATAGAAGAAGATCATCGCCAAGGTGATTATCGCCATTAGGCCATCAATGATGGCCTCAATAACCCCTGTGGTGAGTAATTGTTTAACTTGCTGTAGTGAGCCAAAACGCGATACCACATCACCCATGTGGCGTTTTTCAAAGTAAGATATTGGTAAACGTACTAGGTGGTGGAATAAATTGGCACCGAGCTGAATATTCATTTGATTACCAAAATGCAGCAAGGTAAAGCCCCGTAGCGCATTTGTGGCTATCTCAAACACTAATACCAAGAAGAAACCGACTGCAAGTACGGTCAATAAAGAGGTATCGCCTGTAAGTACAACATCATCAATGACTAATTGTATGTAATAAGGCGCGGCCAACGTAAATACTTGTAACAGCAAAGACAGTAAGAAGATCAGCAATAAAGAACGTTTAAGACCCGAAATTCGGCTCCAAAAGTCGGAGAATCTGAGCGTGGGTTTACTTTCTTGTTTTTCAAAGTCTTTGGTCGGTGTGAGCTCCAGGGCAACACCGGTGAAATGTTTTGACGCTTCTTCAAGGGTCAGCGTTTTTTCGCCTTTAGCAGGGTCATGAATGACAATGCGCTTTTCATTGGCTTTCTTTAACACCACAAAATGATTGAGATCCCAGTGTAAAATACAGGGCGTTTGCAATGCGTCGAGATCTTCAAGCTCAATACGCAGTGGTCTTGTGCTTAACTTAAGTTGCTCAGCAAATCCCATAATATCGAGCAGCGTAGCGCCCTCAAGAGAAATGCTAAATTTTTGTCGAATAGATACCAAGTCGGTTTGATAGCCATGGTAACACGCCACCATCGCTAAACTAGCTAAGCCACACTCCGCGGCCTCCGACTGTAAAATAATGGGCAATGAGTTCCTTGACCAAAACTGTAGTTTGTTGACTACACTTTCATCTTCTTCATGCATCTTTTACTGCCTTATTATTGTTATACAAATAGTCTTGAGCTGAAAATTTACAGCTGACCTTTAATACTAAATACCGGATCAAATAACCAACGTAGAAGTGAACGTTCTTCGATCACGATATCTGCGTCGAGTCTCATACCCGCTCTAAGTGGTGTTGCTTTTCCATAAGCTTGAATATCTTGTTCAGAGAGTTCCACAACCACACGATAAGCAGGCTCTGTCAGTACGCCTGGCGTTGAAGCCTCTTCAGGTAATATCACTGAATTACTGATTTCTTTGATGGTGCCATCGTACACCCCAAATTTTTCATACGGGAAGGCGTGGTAGCGCAAACGCGCATTTTGGCCAACATCAACAAAACCAAAAGCCGAAGTAGGCACATAGACGATTGCTTGCATTTCACTGTTTTCAGGAAGCACTGAGAGTAAGCTTTGCCCTGTTGCCACCGTTTTACCTACTTTTGCAGTGAGACCACTGACAATGCCTGATTTTGGTGCTCTTAACTCACCTAGGCGCTGCTGCTCAATCGACGACAACTGCATTTTCAGATCGGCGCGCTGTGACTCCAATTGTGCAATACGTGTTTGCTGTTGCAAAGGTCGCTGCTCAATTTGTTTTTCGAGTTGCTGTAATTGACTAACCAGCGACACCCGCTCTGATTTGATACTCGATGCCTGCTGTTGCAGCGACAACAAGGTATCTTTTTGTCTTTGTAGCTCTAACTCTGAAATATAGCCTGTGCCCTTTAAGCTACCGACTTGCTCAACCATCTTCTGATTTAACATCAGTCGCTGTTTAAAGGTAGCGGCTTGGCTATCTAATTCAGATAGACGCTGCTCGAGAGAGATTTTCTGCAAATTTAACTGCTCAAGATCTAAGTTATCCTGCGCGATTTGCTGGGTGATCTGTCGCTCGAGTGAATTAAGTTGAAACTGGTATTGGTTAAGTAAAGCCTGATTGAGTTCTAACTCTTGGCTACTGTGCTTCGCAGAGGCTATTCTCAACAGCGGCTCACCGGCTTCAACAAACTGCCCTTCAGAAACGAGCACTTCTGAAATTAAGCCTGCTTGAGAGGCCTCGACACGTAAAAGACCGGCATCGGGTTCTATCACCCCACTCACACGTTCTTTTCGGGTGTATTGTCCAAGACTCAAAAATACCAGACTGACAACGACGACCGTTAAGATCAACACTGTGAGTCTTCTAAAAATGGGTGGCTGAATAAGCGACACAGCTCCTTCTAGTCGATGTCGTTTATGCTCCAGCACTTCTTTGCGGAATAGACTGTCCATAGATTACTTCTTATAGGTTAACGTTAAATTAACTTCAAAAAACAATGTACCACTTTGCCAACCATAAAGAAATAATAAGCAAAGTCACTAAAAGTAAAAGAGCAGCGAATGCTGCTCTTTTATACTAATTAAGTCTTTGCTTATAGTTAAGTAGCTAGACTTTTTTTATTGGACGTTGCCAACCATCAAGGTTGCGCTGTTTGCCTCGCGCAACTGCTAACTGCTCATCTGCAATGTTTGAGGTGATCACAGAACCCGCTCCAACAGTCGCAGTCGCACCAATTTGCACTGGCGCTACTAAAGAAGAGTTAGAGCCAATAAACGCGTTGTCACCGATAATGGTTTTTGATTTATTCACGCCATCATAGTTACATGTAATGGTACCTGCACCAATATTTACTTTTTCACCGACTTCAGCGTCGCCTAAATAAGTCAGATGGTTTGCTTTTGAGCCTTTGCCTAAACGAGACTTTTTCATCTCTACAAAGTTACCAATGTGAGAGTCTTCTTCCATCACCGCACCTGGGCGTAAACGCGCAAATGGGCCAAGGGTGCACTTAGCAGCGACTTGTGCATCTTCAATCATGCTATTTGCTTTTACAACAACACCATCACCGATGGTGCAGTTTTTAAGTACGCAATTTGGACCAATAACCACGTCGTCGCCGATCACAACATCACCTTCAAAGATAACGTTCACATCGATTTGTACGTCTTGACCTGTTTTTACCGTGCCACGCACGTCGACGCGAGTAGGATCTGCAAGGCTTGCACCGTTGATCATTAATTCTTCTGCTTGCCATGACTGGTAAGCTCGCTCAAGGGCTGCAAGTTGCACACGGTTATTCGCGCCTTCAACTTCCATTGGATGGTCTGGCTGAGATGAAGTAATTTCAACGCCTTCACTGTGCGCCATGGCTACGATGTCTGTCAGGTAGTATTCGCCTTGTGCATTGTTATTCGAAAGGTTACTTAACCAACGCTTTAACAACTCACCATTTGCCGCCATGATACCCGTGTTGATCTCCTGAATAGCTAACTGAGCAGGTGTTGCATCTTTTTGCTCTACAATACCCACAAGTTTGCCATTTTCACGCAGCATGCGACCATAACCTGTTGGGTCGTCAAGGTTCACCGTTAATACTGCTAGACCTTTTTCAGGCGTCGCAGCGAGTAGCTTTTCTAATGTCGACTTTTTAGTTAGTGGCACATCACCGTATAAGATTAAAACAGTGTCATCATCTGCAATATGTTCTTTCGCAACTGCAACTGCATGACCTGTACCTAGCTGCTCTTCTTGTAAAACCCAATTTACTTCATTATGCGAAAGCGCCGCTTGTAGCTGTTCACGACCATGGCCGTATACTAAGTTTGTTTCACGCGCACCGAGTGATACCGCATTGTCGATAACGTGCTGCACCATAGGTTTACCCGCAACCGGGTGAAGAACTTTTGGAAGTTTAGAGCGCATACGGGTGCCTTTACCCGCAGCTAGGATGATAGATGTAAGTGCCATTAACACAGAGTCCTTATTCTTTGCTTGTGTTTAAGTGTCACGCCAATTTGAGATACTCATCTTTAAACAAATCACTTCATGTGCAGATGTAAACCAAAGCTGGTGGTAGTGAATAAATCAACATTAACGTAAATTGCGCAATATTGTAGCGGCTTACAGCGCAGATGATAAGTATAAAAATGTTAAGTTATTTCAAACCAACAATTGATTAGGCAATAAAAAAGCCCGCACTTTGCAGTGCGGGCTTTTTAAACCAGATAGGATGTATTATTTGCGTAGCTGGCGAATAACACGTAGCTGAGCGATTGCTTCTGCTAACTGTACAGCTGCAGCATGCGTATCAAGCTCAGACGTCGTGCCTGAAGCCATTTGTGCTTGCGCTTCACGCTTAGCTTCTTCAGCAGCCTGCTCGTCAAGCTCTTCACCACGGATAGCAACGTCCGCAAGAACGGTTACTGTCTTAGGTTGAACTTCAAGCGTACCGCCAGCAACATAGATGATGTCTTCTGAACCATCTTGTTTAACTAAACGTACCATACCAGGTTTTAGGCCAGTCAATAGTGGCGCGTGACCAGGATGAATACCTAGCTCACCTTCACTACCTGTCACTTGAATAGTGGTTACATCACCAGAGAATACACTCTGCTCTGCACTTACTACGTCAAGATGTACTGTCATTGCCATAACACCCTCCTAAATTACATGTTTTTGGCTTTTTCGATCGCTTCGTCGATTGAGCCAACCATGTAGAAAGCTTGCTCTGGCATGTCATCGTATTCACCGTTTAAGATGCCTTTGAAGCCAGAGATAGTGTCTTTCAGTGAAACGTATTTACCAGGTGCACCTGTGAATACCTCAGCAACGAAGAACGGCTGAGATAGGAAACGCTGGATTTTACGTGCGCGAGATACAACTTGCTTATCTTCGTCAGATAGCTCGTCCATACCTAGGATCGCGATGATGTCTTTCAGTTCTTTATAACGCTGAAGTACAGTCTGAACGCCACGTGCTGTGTCGTAGTGCTCGTTACCGATTACTTGAGGGTCAAGCTGACGTGAAGTTGAATCAAGTGGGTCTACCGCTGGGTAGATACCAAGTGATGCGATATCACGAGAAAGTACAACTGTTGCATCTAAGTGCGCGAACGTAGTAGCTGGTGATGGGTCAGTTAAGTCATCCGCAGGTACGTATACCGCTTGGATAGACGTGATTGAACCAGTCTTAGTAGACGCGATACGCTCCTGAAGTACACCCATTTCTTCAGCTAGTGTAGGCTGGTAACCTACCGCTGAAGGCATACGGCCTAGAAGTGCTGATACCTCAGTACCCGCTAGTGTGTAACGGTAGATGTTATCTACGAAGAAAAGTACGTCACGACCTTCGTCACGGAACTTCTCAGCCATAGTTAGACCCGTTAGTGCAACACGTAGACGGTTACCCGGTGGCTCGTTCATCTGACCGTATACTAGAGATACTTTGTCTAGTACGTTTGAATCGTTCATCTCATGGTAGAAATCGTTACCCTCACGAGTACGCTCACCAACACCTGCGAATACTGAGTAACCGCTGTGCTCGATTGCGATGTTACGGATAAGTTCCATCATGTTTACGGTTTTACCTACACCGGCACCACCGAATAGACCAACTTTACCACCTTTAGCGAATGGACATACAAGGTCGATTACCTTGATACCAGTCTCTAAAAGTTCTACTGAACTTGATTGATCTTCGTATGAAGGCGCAGCACGGTGAATTGACATACGCTCGTCTTCACCAATTGGACCTGCTTCATCGATTGGCTGACCAAGTACGTCCATGATACGACCTAGGGTCTTAGTACCAACTGGAACCTTGATTGGCTCGCCTGTGCCTTCTACTGAAGTACCACGACGTAAACCGTCAGTAGTACCAAGTGCGATACCACGTACCACACCGCCACCTAGCTGCTGTTGAACTTCTAAAGTCAAACCAGCTAAGTCGCCATCTGTAACTTTTAGTGCGTCATATACGGCTGGCACGTTGTCTTGTGGAAACTCGATGTCCACAACGGCGCCGATAATTTGGACGACCTTACCTAAACTCATGTCTATTCCTCTCGTTAAACTTTGCCGAAGCGTTATACAGCTGCCGAACCGCCTACAATCTCACTGATTTCTTGTGTGATTGCAGCCTGACGGGCTTTGTTATAAACAAGTTGCAGCTCATCCATTAGGTCGCCTGCGTTATCAGTTGCGGCTTTCATCGCAACCATACGGGCAGCCTGTTCAGAGGCAGCATTCTCAACTACACCTTGGTAAACCTGTGATTCAATGAAACGAACCAATAGCGTCTCTAGGATCGCTTCTGGGCTCGGCTCATATAGGTAATCCCAAGCGTGCGCTGATACTTCTTCTTCAGCTTTTGGCAAAGGTAATAACTGTTCGATCGTTGGCTCTTGCTTCATGGTATTTACGAATTTGTTGTATACCACGAACAAACGGTCAATTTTACCTTCAGCGAATGCGTCTAGCATTACTTTTACAGGACCAATTACATCCTGAATTGAAGGTGCATCTCCAAGACCCGCTTTCTTAGCGAGTAAATCACCGCCGAAACGTTGGAAAAAACCAGCAGCTTTGCTACCTAAAGTAGCGAATTCAGCTTCAACGCCTTTTTCTTTCCACGCCTGTACGTCTTGTGTGATTTTCTTAAACTCGTTTGAGTTTAAACCACCACATAGACCACGGTCTGTAGAGATAACAATATAACCAACTCGCTTCACATCGCGCTCTTCTAAGAACGGGTGCTGGAAGTCAAGATTTGCTTGAGCAACACGACCGATCACTTTGCGTAAGTTCTCAGCGTATGGACGGCTTGAAGCCACACGGTCTTGTGCTTTCTTCATTTTAGAAGCAGCAACCATTTCCATTGCGCTGGTGATCTTCTGAGTATTCTTGATACTCCCGATCTTGCTTTTAATCTCTTTTCCGCTGGCCATGACTCTCTCTCCGAATCAAGGTGAGTATTCTAAGAACACTCACCATCCATAACTAAATTACCAAGTTTGCGTTGCTTTGAACTTCTCTAGAAGTTCTTTAAGCTGCGCTTCGATCTCAGCGTTGTAGTTACCTGTTTCATTGATTTGAGCCATTAGCTCTGCGTAAGTGCTGTTTGCGAAACCGATTAGGCCTTCTTCGAAATCACCAATCTTGTTGATTTCGATGTCTTGTAGGAAACCTTTCTCAGCAGCAAATAGAGACAGAGACATTTCAGCAACAGACATTGGTGCGTATTGTTTCTGCTTCATTAGCTCTGTTACACGCTCACCGTGCTCAAGCTGTGCACGCGTTGCATCGTCAAGGTCAGAAGCGAACTGAGAGAACGCCGCTAGTTCACGGTACTGAGCTAGCGCTAGACGGATACCACCACCTAGTTTCTTAACGATTTTAGTTTGCGCTGCACCACCTACACGAGATACCGAGATACCAGCGTTAACAGCTGGACGGATACCTGCGTTGAATAAGTCAGTTTCTAGGAAGATCTGACCATCGGTGATTGAGATAACGTTGGTAGGTACGAATGCAGAAACGTCACCACCTTGAGTTTCAATGATTGGCAATGCCGTCAATGAACCTGTTTTACCTTTCACTTCACCGTTAGTGAACTTCTCAACGTAATCAGCGTTTACACGTGATGCACGCTCTAGAAGACGTGAGTGAAGGTAGAATACGTCACCTGGGTATGCTTCACGGCCTGGTGGACGCTTAAGTAGTAGTGAGATCTGACGGTAAGCAACAGCTTGCTTAGAAAGATCATCATATACGATTAGCGCGTCTTCACCGCGGTCACGGAAGTATTCACCCATAGTACAACCAGCAAATGGCGCTAGGAATTGTAGCGCTGCTGATTCAGAAGCAGATGCAACAACAACGATAGTGTTTTCAAGTGCACCGTGCTCTTCTAATTTACGTACTACGTTAGCAATAGTAGACGCTTTCTGACCAACCGCTACGTACACACACTTAACGCCTGTGTCTTTTTGGTTGATGATAGCATCGATTGCTAGAGCAGTTTTACCAGTCTGACGGTCACCGATTACTAGCTCACGCTGACCACGACCAACTGGGATCATCGCATCGATAGACTTATAACCAGTTTGTACTGGCTCGTCTACTGATTGACGCTCGATTACGCCTGGTGCGATTTTTTCAACTGGCTCGAAACCGTCGTTGTCTAGTGCACCTTTACCATCGATAGGCTGACCTAGTGTGTTAACAACACGACCAAGTAGACCACGACCAACTGGTACTTCTAAGATACGACCTGTAGATTGTACTTTTACGCCTTCTTTAAGGTCAGCGTAAGGACCCATTACTACTGCACCTACTGAGTCACGCTCAAGGTTTAGTGCGATAGCATAACGGTTGCCAGGAAGCTCGATCATCTCACCTTGCATACAGTCAGCTAGACCGTGGATGCGGATGATACCGTCAGTAACAGATACGATAGTACCTTCGTTACGTGCTTCACTAACAACTTCAAACTGTTCAATACGTTGTTTGATCAGTGCAGAAATTTCAGTGGAATTAAGTTGCATGCTCTTTTTCCCAATTACGATTGTAGCGATACCGCTAGGCGGTCCAACTTGCCTCGGACAGACCCGTCAATAACGGTGTCACCAGCTTTGATAACTAAACCGCCAACAACGGTTTCGTCGATGCTACAATTCAGCTTAACTTTGCGTGCGAAACGTTTTTCAAGTGCCGCGACCAGTTTGTCTTGCTGCTCAGCAGCAAGTTCAGTTGCAGAAACCACGTCTACGTCGATTTCTTTATCAAACTCTGCTTTAAATTCAGCAAAGATTTCAGCAACTGCTGGGATGGCGGCTAAACGTTCATTTTCGGCCATCAGCTTGATAAGATTTTGACCTTGTTCGTTGAGCTGTTCAGCACAAACTTTGATGAAAACATCAGCTTGTTCTGCAGCTGTTGGAATGCTAGCTAGTAATGAACTTGCTTGCTCATCGCTGGCCACTTGACCAGCGAAGAACAGCATTTCATTCCATGCTTCAACATTGCCTTTTTCAACGGCAAGTTCAAAAGCTGCTTTAGCGTATGGGCGAGCGATAGTAGTCAATTCAGACATGCTCAGACCCCCTACTTAAAGCTCAGCGACAAGTTTTTCAACGATGTCACTGTGTGCAGCTTGGTTAATCTCACGCTCTAAAATGCGCTCAGCACCAACTACAGAAAGCGTAGCAACTTGCTTGCGTAGCTCTTCTGAAACTCGGCTGCGCTCTGATTCAATTTCAGAGTGACCTTGAGCGATGATTTTTTCACGTTCTTGCTGACCACGCGTTGTCTCTTCGTCAACGATAAGCGCAGCACGCTTCTTAGCTTGTTCAACGATATCAGCTGCTTGAGCTTTCGCTTCTTTAAGCTGCTCAGCAGCTTGTTTACGCGCAACTTCAAGTTCTTGTTCAGCTTTATCAGTGGCAGCTAAGCCATCTTCAATCTTTTTCTGGCGAGCTTCAATTGCACCATTTAACGGTGGCCATACGTATTTCATACAAAAAAGTACGAAAACCGTAAATGCAATTAATTCACCTATTAGAGTGGCGTTTAAGTTCACAACCGCTCCTCCTTAAAATAGTAAGCTGTTCAAAAATAATATTAAAGTACGAACAACAATACCATTGCGATACCAACACCGATCATTGCTACAGCATCGATTAGACCAGCTAGGATGAACATTTTAACTTGTAGTGAAGGTGCAAGTTCAGGTTGACGAGCACATGCTTCTAGGAATTTACCACCCATGTTACCGAAGCCGATCGCAGTACCGATAGCACCAAAACCGATAAGTAGAGCAACAGCGATGAATTTTAAACCTTCTACTAGTTCCATTTTTTTCTCCAAAGTTTCTTAAAGTTAAAGTTAAAGTTAATAAAATCTATAAATAATTAGTGGTTATCTGAGCTAGCCATACTTAGGTAAACGATAGTCAGCATCATGAATACGAATGCTTGAAGTACGATTACTAAGATGTGGAACACTGCCCAAATGAAATGCAACGGAAGCTGCATAAGACCAACTGCGCCGATAAGGATGAAAATCAATTCACCAGCGTACAAGTTACCGAACAAACGCAGAGCTAGCGAGAATGGCTTAGCAACCAGCGCAATTGTTTCAAGTAATAAGTTACAAGGGATCAAGAAGATCATAGCAATCTTGTTGTTAGAGCTGAACGGGTGAAGCGTTAATTCAGCAATGAAACCACCAATACCTTTCATCTTGATTGAGTAACCGATCATCAGCAAGAACACACCAATAGCCAGAGCAGCTGTTAGGTTGATGTCAGTTGTTGGTACAATTTTCATGTACACATCGTGTGAATCCATACCAAATGCCGTTTCGCCAACGAAACCAGCAAATGCAGGTAAGAAGTCAACAGGAATAAGGTCCATCAGGTTCATTAAGAACACCCAAACAAAGATTGTTAGGGCTAATGGCGCAATTAGAGCACTTTTACCGTGATAAGTGTCGCGTACGTTGTCGCCAACGAACTCAACGATCATCTCGATGAAGCACTGAAACTTGCCAGGTACACCTGTGGTTGATTTTTTAGCGGCGCTACGGAAGATCCATAAGAAAATAAGACCTAAACCGATAGACCATGCGAGGGTATCCACGTGCCATGTCCAGAATCCACTGTCCGCACATGCTTTATTGAAGGCTAAACCGGCATCGGTTGAACACATCTTAGCATTGGTCAAGTGGTGCTGAATATGGCTCGATAGAGTCACTTCTTCTGCAGCCATGTTTTATCCCAAAAGTTAATGATTAAAAAAAATCGGTGAAAACCACTGTGCAAACATCACTAATATATAACAACAGAAAAATGGCAAAGCCATGACAGCAAAGTGCTTAAATATTAGTGCAAACAAGCAAATGGTAATCAAAAATTTTAATCCGTTGCCTCGTTTTATCGAGTCAAACACTTGTTCTGCTTTACTGGCGCCCATATATCTGAATGCATATAAAGCAAATACAAAATTAGGAAGTACCATAACTAGACCGCCAGCTAATGCTGAAGCGCCTGCTTGTACTCCCCAACCAACTAAAACTATTACTGCAGCGATTGTTGCTACGATACCCTGAAGTAAAACACCTTTTAATGCGGCACGCCTATATGGGCCTGCTAACGAATTTGTCACTTTTAATTTACCTTAATGACGCAAAAATTTATCAGGGTATGAAAACTGGCGAAATTATACTTATTTTTGGTGATTTTGCAACTTGCAGCGACGAAATGTGACACATTTTCAGCGCCACTTTCGTCTAATAATTATGCGTTAGGAAGGTTGTTGTAGATCTGGCTGAATTTGGCTAAGAATGCCATCTAATTCATCGAGATTTGCATAGGAGATGACTAGCTTTCCTTTGCCCTTTTGATTGTAATTAATCTCAACTTTCGCCCCTAAATTTTCTGCCAACTGTTGTTCTAACAATTTGACATCTGGGTCTTTTTCTTTTGCTTGTTTTTTATCCACAGGTTCGAGGATTGAACGCACTAATTTTTCTGTTTCACGAACTGTAAGCGCTTTTGCAACTGCTGTTCGTGCTGCTTCTGATTGCACTTCACCTGTTAGTGCAAGTAAGCAACGGGCATGACCCATTTCGATGTCACCATGCTCTAACAATTTTTTTACATCATCGTTGAGATTATTTAAACGCAGTAAATTGGTGACCGTAGTGCGAGATTTGCCAACCGCTTCTGCAACTTGCTGATGCGTTAATTCAAATTCGTTCAGTAAACGTTCGAGTGCAACCGCTTCTTCCATAGCATTTAGATCTTCACGCTGAATGTTCTCAATCAATGCAATGGCAACCGCCGCTTCATCGGCAACATCTTTAACTAAACATGGAATAACATCGAGTTGCGCTAACTGTGCAGCACGCCAACGGCGTTCACCTGCAATGATTTCGAACTTTTCATGGGCAATTTCACGCACGACAACCGGTTGCAGTACGCCCTGTGCACGAATTGAACTGGCAAGTTCTTCTAGCGCTTCTTCAGACATGTCTTTACGTGGTTGGTATTTGCCACGCTGAAGCCAGTCGATTGGTAAACGACGAAGTTCATTATCGGTTTGTGAAGTACTGGTTGTCGATGCAACTTCTTGCTCAGGTGCAGTGGCCGGTAATTCAGGTTCTGGTGCTGCTACTTCAACAGGCACAGCCGGAGCTGGTTTTGCTGAACTCAATAAGGCATCCAAGCCTCGACCTAAACCACGTTTTTTTACTGACATTTATTATTATCCTCTCACGCAACAGCAGCCGTTTGCTGCTCTTTACGTCTTAACATTTCACCGGCTAATGCTAAATATGCTTTTGCACCGCTTGATGCTCTATCGTAATACATGGCTGGCGCACCGAAACTTGGCGCTTCGGCTAAACGGACATTTCTTGGGATCACAGTACGGTATACTTTCTCGCCAAAGTGCTGTTTTAATTGTTCAGATACATCATTGGCAAGTCGATTACGCGGATCGTACATAGTGCGTAGAATGCCTTCAATCTGTAAGTTAGGGTTTACCAACTTAGCAAGCTGAGTGATGGTATCCATCAAGGCAGTTAGACCTTCTAATGCGTAATATTCACATTGCATAGGCACTAAAACAGAATCCGCTGCCGCCATGGCATTGACTGTCAGCATATTCAATGAAGGCGGACAATCAATAAAAATAAATTCATACTGATCTTGAACTGCCTCTAAGGCATTTCTTAATCGTACTTCTCGAGCGAATAATTCCATTAATTTAACTTCTGCTGCGGTAACATCACCGTTTGCAGCAATTAAATGATATTCGCCAGACGTTTCTTTACAAACCACGTCATTGATTGGTGTTTCTTCGATTAACAAATCGTAGATGGTGGCAACCTCGCCATACTTATCAACACCACTACCCATAGTGGCGTTACCTTGTGGGTCTAAATCGATAAGTAATACTTTGCGTTTGGTTGCGGCCATTGATGCGGCAAGGTTTACGGCGGTGGTTGTTTTACCCACGCCCCCTTTTTGGTTTGCGATTGCAATAACTTTTGCCACTTTACCCTCAACTTAGTCTTTTGACAGAATAATTAAATGTCGCTCAGCATCTAATTTAGGCACATCTAAACTAATATCTTGTTCGAACTTGGTACCCGTTGGCAGGTTTTCAAGTTCTTCATCAGGAAATTGCCCTTTCAAAGCAATAAATCGACCTGAGTCATCAATTAAATGCGAACACCACTGCACCATATCTTGTAATGATGCAAATGCACGGCTTAGTACCCCGTCTAATTTAACACTTGGCTGATATTCTTCAACTCGAGACTGTACTGGCGTGACATTATCTAACCCTAATGCATGTTTCACCTGCATTAAGAAGCGCACACGTTTGCCTAAACTATCCAGTAATACAAATTGGGTATCAGGTAAAGCAATAGCAAGTACAATGCCCGGTAAGCCTGGGCCTGTACCTACATCAATATAATGCTTGCCTGTTAAGTGAGGCGCTACCACTAAACTATCCATGATATGTTTCACCATCATTTCTTTAGGATCACGTACAGAAGTTAAGTTGTAGGCTTTATTCCATTTATCAAGCAATTCGACATAAGCAACCAGTTGTTGCTGTTGTTTGTCGCTTAGCACAATATCCGTTTGTGCTAATAAAGAAGTCAGTAATGGTTGTAACACAGTCTACCCTTGCGGCTTATGCTGACTTACGAAGTAAGCCCTGCTTTTTCAAATAGACTAATAATAGCGAAATCGCTGCTGGGGTGATACCAGAAATACGAGATGCTTGACCAATAGTTTGTGGTCTGGCGTCAGAAAGCTTGGCAACTACTTCATTCGATAAGCCACTTACTTGGCTATAGTCGTAATCAGCAGGAATTTGCGTTTCTTCATGACGCATCAATTTTTCGATTTCATCTTGCTGACGTGCAATATAACCGGCGTATTTGGTTTGGATCTCAACTTGCTCTAGAGCTTGCCAGTTGTCAGACTCAGATCCTAGACCCTCGATATTATATAGATCAGCTTGTGCTACTTCAGGACGTCTGATCAGATCTTCTAAACTTGCTTCGCGCGTTAATGGCTTTTTAAGCAGCGCATTAACTTGGTCAAGTGCAGGGTGATCTTTGTGGATCCAAGTACTGCGAACGCGCTGTGTTTCTTGTTCCATCACTTCGAGTTTTTCATTGAAAGCCGCCCAGCGCTCATCATCGACTAAGCCTAGTTCACGACCTTTCTCTGTTAGGCGAAGATCAGCATTGTCTTCACGAAGAAGAAGACGGTATTCAGCGCGGCTAGTGAACATACGGTACGGTTCTTTAGTACCCAATGTTGCAAGGTCGTCAATCAGTACACCTGTATAAGCTTGGTCTCGACGTGGTGTCCAAGCATCTTTGCCCTGTACTTGTAATGCCGCATTCATACCTGCGATCAAACCTTGTGCACCTGCTTCTTCATAACCAGTCGTGCCATTGATCTGACCGGCGAAGAATAGGCCATTAATAAATTTGGTTTCTAAAGATTGTTTTAAATCACGTGGATCAAAGAAGTCATATTCAATTGCATAGCCAGGGCGACAGATGTGCGCGTTTTCAAACCCTTTAATTGAACGAACAATATCGAGCTGAATATCAAACGGTAGACTTGTCGAAATACCATTCGGATAAAGTTCATAAGAAGTCAGGCCTTCAGGCTCAACAAAAATTTGGTGCTTTTCTTTATCTGCAAAACGAACCACTTTATCTTCAATAGATGGGCAATAGCGTGGACCTATACCTTCAATCACACCTGCGTACATTGGTGAGCGATGTAAATTATCACGGATCACATCATGGGTTTTTTCATTGGTATAAGTAATGTAACAAGGGATCTGTTGTGGGTGATCGCTTTGCTTACCCAAGAAAGAGAATACCGGTGTTGGTGTATCACCCGGTTGTTCTTGCATCACTGAGAAATCAACTGTACGGGCATCAATACGTGGTGGCGTACCCGTCTTAAGTCTATCAACTCTGAACGGCAGTTCTCTTAAGCGTTTTGCTAATGCAATAGAAGGTGGATCGCCGGCTCTACCGCCAGAGAAGTTTTCTAAACCAATATGAATCTGACCACCTAAGAATGTACCAACAGTTAATACAACCGTTTGCGCACTAAAGCGTAGACCCATTTGAGTCACTACGCCTTTAACTTGATCTTGTTCAACAATGAGATCATCACAAGACTGTTGGAAGATCTTCAAGTTTTCTTGGTTTTGCAAAATGTCTTGGATCGCTGCTTTATAAAGTGCGCGATCAGCTTGTGCGCGCGTTGCTCTAACTGCAGGACCTTTAGACGAGTTTAAAGTTCTAAATTGGATCCCGCCTTTGTCGATCGCTTTGGCCATTGCACCACCAAGTGCATCGATCTCTTTTACCAGATGTCCTTTTCCGATCCCGCCAATTGCTGGGTTACATGACATTTGGCCTAAAGTATCCATATTATGGGTTAACAATAGGGTATTCATGCCCATGCGTGCAGCCGCTAATGCAGCTTCAGTACCTGCATGACCGCCACCAACAACTATTACATCAAAATGTTCATGATAAATCATCTACGGGATCCTACTTAAAACAACCGGTGAATTTTGAAAGGATGCGTATTCTACCTAGAAAAACTCAGAAGTGAAACGCTTAAATATTAAACAACCTAGAAAATACGAAAATGTGATCACTAAATATATATAAGGATCTTTTTAAAGATCTTTTATTAGATCTTACTATTAGTGATCGTGAGATCTGTGTGTAACTCTAACTACATCTTTAAAAGCATAAACTTAGATCAGATCAATAGGTGTGAATTAGATCGGATCTTACTTGGTATAAGCGTTGATCAAATAGGTGTTTTATTCACAACCTCAGATCGGAAAATATTTATCCAAGGGATAAGTATGCGTAGATCAGCAGTTAGATCAAAGGTTATCCACAATCCGATCTTATATATGGGGATTTTGTGAATAACTTCTGTGTAAAAGATCTTTCTAATTATCTGCCAATTTCTCGATCAAGTTTGGCAACCAAGCCAAAGCGGTATCTTCTGGCAAGGCTTCATCAAGCACATTGATCTCTAATGGTGCTAATAAAGACTGTGATCCTTTACTTTTTAACAGTGCATCACAGTTCTTTGCTGCATAGTTATAGGTGTCGTAACTACTGTCGCCAATGCCGACAACTGCATGTTTGAGCTGTGATAAAGAAGATTGCGCTGTTATTTGCTCAATAAATGACAGTAAATTGTCTGGATAATCTCCAGCACCATAAGTAGAGGTTACCACCAGCCAGTTTGCCTGTTGGCAATCATCAAAGTTTGGTTGTTCATGTAACACGGTTTCGAAACCTTGATCTTCAAGGGCTTCTTGAAGTTGCTCAGCGACATACTCTGCTGATCCCATCTGGCTACCTACAATGATGTCGACTTGCGGCATTTTACTCATCCTATCTACTTTGAGGGGCTATCATAATGTGCCTGTGGAAGAAGTAAAGAGGGGATTTAAACTTGGGATAACTTTTAATGCCTATGAAATCAGCGTTTATCACTCAATATATTGATTTATAATAAAATAATAATTTATTCCTCGCTGTTTTTTAGTTGTTAATTTGTGGATAAACTGAGTGAAAGTTGCGTCTAGTTTATTTTCTTCGGTGAGTTGACGGGCTTAAAAAGATCTTCTTTTAGGTTTTTGTGTTGATATTTTAGCAATGTGGATAGGCTGCCTGTGTATAACTCGATCTTGTTTATTTTGCTACACTTACTTTTGGATCTAAAAAATAAGTTTATATAATTAAATGTTCTATAAATTCTGAAAATAGATCCGAATAAGGTGATCAAAGGTCTATTTATTGGTCTGATCAAAGTGCGCTTTGCAGGCTGATCGGCTCTGAGGTCTGTTTTTTCTCGAATGAGATCGCTTTTTGGTGACGTTTTTTGTCTGATTTTATCCAAGGATGCCTTAAAAGTTTGTAGGGTTGCAGCATAACGGTGGGAAGAATTTAAGGTTTTTAACTTAATTTGATGAAATAATGGGCTGGCTATTAGGGAAATGAGCGTCACAATAGGGGGGATGCGACGCTTGAAGTATGTATACCGTTACTTACCGATACAAAATGAGCTGAAGATCTTACCAAGTAGATCATCTGAGCTAAATTCACCGGTGATCTCATTTAAATGTTGCTGAGTGAGGCGCAATTCTTCAGCCAAGATCTCGCCAGCTACATGCATTTCTAGCTGCGTTTGTCCGATATCTAAATGCTCGGCGGCACGCTCTAAGGCGTCTAAATGACGACGTCTTGCCATAAATCCGCCTTCAGTGGCACCGGTAAAACCAATACATTCTTTGAGATGTTCACGCAGCAAATCGACACCTTCGGTGCTTTTAGCACTTAAGCGAAGTAGGGGATACTGACCCGCTTTATCGAGGTTTACCGCTTCATTTGAGAGATCGATTTTGTTGCGTACCACAGTCACTTTCATGCCATCAGGCAACTGCTGCATAAACTCAGGCCAGATCTGCATAGGGTCGGTCTCTGTGGTATCTGTGCCATCAACCATAAATAACACATGATCGGCTTGGCGAATTTCATCCCATGCGCGCTCAATACCGATTTGCTCCACTTTATCAGGGCTTTCGCGAAGACCTGCTGTATCAATGATATGTAGCGGCATACCATCAATGTGAATGTGCTCTCTCAGTACGTCTCGCGTGGTGCCAGCTATGTCTGTCACGATGGCTGCTTCTCGTCCTGCGAGGGCATTCAGTAGTGATGATTTACCCGCATTAGGGCGACCAGCAATCACCACGCGCATACCTTCACGCATAATGCTGCCTTGCTTCGCTTGCTGGCGCACTTCATCGAGTTGTGTGATGATGGCAGCTAAGTCACCAGCTACTTTACCATCAGATAGAAAATCGATTTCTTCATCTGGGAAGTCGATAGCTGCTTCAACATACATACGTAGGTGAATGACTTTCTCCACCAGCGTGTGAATGTGTTTTGAGAAATCACCTTGCAGCGAGTGTAGGGCACTTTTTGCTGCTTGCTCGCTGGTTGCATTGATCAAGTCTGCAATCGCTTCAGCTTGGGTTAAATCCATTTTATCGTTTAAGAAAGCACGCTCTGAGAACTCGCCAGGTTGCGCTAAACGCACGCCTTCAATTTGACAGATCTCTTTTAACAGCATATCTATTACAACAGGCCCACCGTGGCCTTGAAGCTCTAATACGTCTTCGCCTGTGAAAGAGTGTGGGTTATTGAAGAACAGGGCAATACCTTGGTCAAGTTGCGTACCAGCAAGGCTATTGAAAGAGAGGTATTCAGCATATCTAGGCTTAGGACATTTGCCTAAAATCTTTTCGGCTACGTGAGTAGATAAGCTACCCGAAACTCGGATGATGCCTACACCACCACGACCGGGCGCGGTGGCTTGTGCGACTATGGTGTCTTGATTAATCATGGATTCTTTTGCTGAGCAATACAATACTGCAATTGTACTCTAAAGCATCAGTATCAGCTAGATTGGCTGCTATTGATAACTGTTTTCAATTCAGGCTAATTTAAAAATCATACCCAAATTTAAATACTTATATTGAGTCGCGTTGTACTTGATGGAAAGATTGTCTTTGAGTATGTTTATTGACCTAATTTAGGTAATTCATTACCCTAATAAGCTCTACTTATGCATACTATGATTGAGCTAGGGTTTAATATAAATTAAAGGAGTATCAAATGAATAAGTGCGTTTTTGCTATGGTATTTTTAATACCTGTAATGTCTTTTGCTTCAGACCAAGATGTCTCTGAATCTAGCATTGACAAAGCACAGAAGGTTTATGATTCTACGCAGTTTTGTTATTACGCAGATAAAGAGTTTTCTGAAGGCGCAAGGCACTATATTGGTGATGTTGTTCAGCTTTGTACTAAGCGAGAAGACAACACCCTTTACTGGAAAACACTTTAATCTAGTTGCTAGAGAAATAGGTTTTACTATATCTAGTTAATGTTTGATGGTATTGATAGAAGCTTAGTTATATCTACTTAGCTCCATTAACTGCCTACAATATTACACCCAAATAAAAACGCCAGCTTCATAGCTGGCGTTTTTTTATTTTATGAGTACTCGCGATTAGTCGCGAACTTTGATCCCTTGTTTTTCCATACCACGATAGATGTAAAGCATCTGTGCAATGGTGATCAAGTTAGATACTAACCAGTAAAGTACTAGACCTGATGGGAATGGGAATAAGATGAAGAAGAACGTAAATACGATAGGCATGTACGTCATCATCTTTTGCTGCATAGGATCCGTCACTGTCATTGGTTGCAGCTTCTGCGTTAAGAACATACTTGCACCAAATAAGATTGGTAATACGTAGTATGGGTCTTTTGCTGATAGGTCTGTTAGCCAGAACATGAATTCAGCATGGCGTAATTCAGGAGACTCTAGGAATACATAGAATAGCGCTAAGAAAATAGGCATTTGCAGTAATAACGGCAAGCAACCACCCATAGGGTTTACTTTCTCTTTGCGGTAAAGCTCCATTGTAGCTTGACCCATCTTTTGACGGTCATCACCATAGCGCTCTTTTAATTGCATCATCTTAGGTTGAAGCGCACGCATCTTAGCCATAGACGTGTACTGCGCTTTAGTCAGTGGGTAAAGCGCCATCTTAACTAAAATAGTGATAGCGATGATTGCCACACCCCAGTTACCGATGAAGCTATAAAGTAGTTTTAGAAGTACAAGTAGTGGCTGAGAAATAAACCATAACCAACCGAAGTCTACTGCTAAATCTAGGTCTTCATGGATGGCTTCAAGTGCATCACCATCTTTTGGACCCATATAGAAAGTTGAGTTAATGTTGGTCGTGCTGTTTGCTTGTACATTTACCGCTTCGCCTTTAATACCTATGATACCTTGGTTATTACGCAGTAATGTATAAACCGTGTTGTTTACGGTTTGGTCTGGTACCCAAGCACTTAAGAAATAGTGCTGAATGAAAGCAATATAACCACCTTGCGTGTTTTTGCTTAAGTTCGCTTCAGCCATATCTTCGAAGCTATACTTTTCGTACGGCTCTTCAGAAGTACCATAGGTTGCGCCTAAGTAAGTTTGCTCAACCATGCTGCCTTTTGCTTGCACAGTGCGCTTAACTTGCGTGTAAAGCTGAACTTGGATTGGGTCAGCAGTGGTGTTGTTGACTGTGTATTCTAGTGCAACATCATACTTACCCGCTTTAAATACATAAGTTTTTGTGTACTGAACACCTTTGTTATCAACAAAAGTCAGTGGTACACGTAACTCATCGCCTGATAATTCATACGCTTTTTGTGGTGCGGTATAAACAGGACGACCTTCAGGATTTGCATCCGGACCATGTAAACCAATTAAACCGCTTTGTGAAATATACTGGCGGCCTTCAAATTCACCTAACAATAGGAAAGGAGTATCGCTGCCATGTGTTTCTGCGTGTTGTAATAACTTCGCTTCAACAACATCACCGCCTTTGGTGTCAATTTTTACATCTAGTACGTCAGTTTTAACTGTGATAACTGAACGAACTGCTTTAGTAACTGCGGCTGGTACATCGTTTTGAGTTGATGCTGGCACATCATCATCTTGCGCGATTGATGAAGAAGGTGCAGTGACTTGTTGTGTAGTGGCACTGGTATCGGCGTTCGCTTGAAGCTTTTCATTATTCCACTCTTGGAACAATAAAAACGACACAAGCAATAAACCGATAAATAAAAACGTGCGTTGTGATTCCATAACAGCTCTTATTTCTCGTGTTGGTGTTTAACTTTGTTGGACTTCTCAGGTACGGGGTCATCCCCACCTGCGCTTAAAGGGTGACATTTTAATATGCGTTTGAGCGCTAACCAACTCCCTTTTATCGATCCATGACAATTAATTGCCTGAATTGCATAACTGGAGCAAGTTGGATTAAAGCGACAGTGAGGACCAAGTAACGGACTAATAAAATTTTGATAGCCTTTAATTAGCACAATTAAAGCAAGTTTCGGCAGGCTTAATAGCCATGCAAAGGTCAACTTTTTTTTAGCTTGTGCCATGGTCACGCATTGAATGTTTAAAAGGTGAGCTAAAGATACCTTAAATAGGGGGGTAAAGCTATTCAGCAGAAGTTTAATACACTACTTTTGCTGAGTTTTAGCTGGTTTCTTACCTTTATAAGGACGCTTTTTGTAAGGTTTAGGTTTTGGTGCACTTGGCTTACAACGTTCATTTATTTTTAACCAAAGTTTATTAAGCTGTTTAGTTAGCTCTTCATTTGATTGTTCATCAACACCTGATTTAACCATCAAGACAATATCGATGTTATCAAGTTTATGTTGATTTAAACGAAAGCTCTCACGGGCAAGGCGTTTAATGCGGTTTCTTTGAACAGCCAGTTTACAACGTTTTTTAGCAACAGTGAGGCCTAGTCTTGGTTGACCAGCTTCATTTGGTTTAGCTAATAAAGTAAAGAAGGGTGTTGCTGCACGAGCAGGTTCATTGAAGATTCGGGAGTAGTGCGAGGGAGTTAACAGACGTAACTCCCTGCCAAAGCTAAAGCTTTCCACTAATGATTAAGCAGAAAGTACTTTACGACCTTTAGCACGACGACGTGCTAAAACTTTACGGCCGTTAGCAGAAGCCATACGTGCACGGAAACCGTGAGTACGCTTACGCTTTAATACGCTAGGTTGAAAAGTTCTTTTCATAACAATTCCATCCGATCGGTTAAGGTTAAAACATCCTATGCAGGTCGCGATCCTGGCACAGGTGCCATTGCGAGCGCGAGATATTAATGCCGAGGACGACGAAAGTCAATGATAATCTCATTTACAGGGCAAAATAGTTGTAAAAATAATCAACTTGATTCGCCCTATATAAAAGCGGCTGCATTATACCCGTGATCGAGATTAAAAGGATAGCAGATCTTAAAGGATCTGATCTTATTTGGGTTTTCCACAGGTCTTGGGGTCAATCTGAACAAAAGCTTGGGAAAACTTAATTTGATCGCAATTATCGCGTGTGATCTTGGTTGTTTTTTGTTATGATCTATTGCTCGGATCTAAAATAAAAAACCTTATAAAACATGTGTTTAATTATTTTTATTAACAAGATCCTAGTTTTTGCAAAAGTCAATATTGAAGTTGTGGATAAGATCAATTCATAATACCCGGCTTCCACTTATATTTTGTGATAATAATTAATCAATTCTCGTACTCTTTACGATGTACGGGAATAGTAACCCATTGGAGTTGTTCAGCGTGTATCTGTCTGTTTGGCAAAGTTGTTTATATGTGTTGCAAGATGAATTGCCATCTCAGCAATTTAGTATGTGGGTCAGGCCACTGCAAGCAGAGAGTACCGATGATACTTTGACCATTTATGCACCTAACCGCTTTGTTTTAGATTGGGTTAGAGAAAAATACCTCAATCGCATCAATGAGTTATTGGTTGAAATTTGTGGTGATGAAGCGCCAGAGTTGCGATTTGACGTTGGCACTCCTACGGCCGCTCAAGTAAATACTGCTGCAGAGCAGACTAATAATGTCTCACCTCAAGCGACTAGCAGCGAACAAGCTCAAGTAACAGCTCAGCCTGTTGCTGAACAAAAAGTAGAGCCTGCACCTAAATCTGGTTATAAATCTAATATTAAAGAAAACTATACGTTTGATAACTTCGTTGAAGGTAAATCAAACCAGTTAGCTAAAGCGGCTGCAACGCAAGTGGCCGATAACCCGGGTAATGCGTTTAACCCTGTCTTTATATATGGTGGTACAGGTTTAGGTAAAACTCACCTTTTACACGCGGTGGGTAATGGCATCATGGAAAAGAAAAAAGATGCCAAAATTGTCTACATGCACTCTGAGCGTTTTGTTCAAGATATGGTAAAAGCATTACAAAATAATGCCATTGAAGAGTTTAAGCGTTATTACCGCAGCGTTGACGCTTTGATGATCGATGACATTCAATTCTTCGCAAACAAAGAGCGTTCGCAAGAAGAATTTTTCCATACCTTTAATGCTTTATTAGAAGGTAACCAGCAAATTATTTTAACCTCTGACCGTTACCCAAAAGAGATTGAAGGGGTCGAAGACAGATTAAAATCTCGTTTTGGTTGGGGGTTAACCATTGCCATTGAGCCACCCGAACTTGAAACGCGTGTGGCAATCCTGATGAAGAAAGCACAGCAAAGTAATATTAATTTACCGCATGAAGTGGCCTTCTTTATTGCTAAAAAATTACGTTCAAATGTACGTGAACTAGAAGGGGCGCTTAACCGTGTGATTGCAAATGCAAACTTCACAGGTCGTCCAATTTCTATCGATTTCGTAAAAGAAGCACTGCGTGACTTATTAGCATTGCAAGATAAACTGGTTACGATCGATAACATTCAACGTACTGTTGCCGAGTACTATCGTATTCGCGTTTCTGATCTATTATCTAAACGTCGTAGTCGTTCGGTTGCAAGACCAAGACAAGTGGCGATGGCGTTATCTAAAGAATTAACAAACCACAGTTTACCTGAAATTGGTGATGCATTCGGTGGCCGAGATCACACCACCGTGTTACATGCTTGCCGTAAGGTAAAATCACTTCGTGATGAAAGTCATGAGGTAAAAGAAGATTATCAAAATTTAATTAGAACATTGTCGTCTTAATTTTCGGGCTTAATTTATTATGCAAATTACAATTTCAAGAGAGCAATTTTTAAAGCCGTTAATGCAGGTTTCTGGTGCCATTGAGCGCAAACACACGCTACCTATTCTTTCTAATGTATTGTTAGAAATCAAAGACGGTGTGTTGGCGATGACGGGGACTGATTTAGAGATTGAACTGGTTGCAAGTTCGCACCTTGAAAATCCAGCAGAAGACGCCAAACTGACTTTGCCGGCTAAGAAACTACTCGATATTTGTAAAAGCTTACCTGATGGTTCTGAACTCACTTTTTCGATGCAAGAACATCAAGTACTTCTAACCAGTGGAAAAAGTCGCTTTTCATTAACGACGTTAGCTGCTGAAGACTTTCCAAACCTCGAACAGTGGGATGGTGAAGTTGAATTCAAGACGACCCGTTTAGAGTTAAGACGTCTACTAGAAAGCACGCATTTCTCAATGGCGAACCAAGATGTGCGTTATTATTTAAATGGTATGTCATTTGAAGTGGATAACAGTGAAATTAAAACCGTTGCCACTGATGGTCACCGTTTAGCAATTGCGGCTCAGCCATTATCTGAATCTTTAAATACTCAGCGTCAGTTAATTATTCCAAGAAAGGGTGTGCAAGAAATTATGCGCCTTTTACCTGCTGACGATGAACTAATCACAATTCAGTTTGGTGCGAACCATGTGCGCCTAATTGATGGTGAATTTACTTTCACCAGTAAATTAGTTGATGGTCGTTTTCCTGATTATCGTCGTGTTCTACCACGAGGTGGCGATAAATTAGTAACTGCAAATCGCGAGTGGTTACGTAGTGCATTCCAACGTGTTTCTATTTTATCGAATGAGAAGTTCCGTGGTGTTCGCCTTAATTTATCAAGTGGATTATTGAAGATCACAGCAAACAACCCTGAACAAGAACAAGCAGAAGAAGTGGTTGAAGTGGGTTATCAAGGCGATGACTTAGAAATTGGCTTTAACGTTTCTTATGTTTTAGACGTACTTAATACTCTAAAAACTGAAGATGTTCAGTTCACTTTATCTGACTCAAACTCAAGTGCATTAATTGAGGGCGTAAGCCAAGATGATGCAATGTATGTTGTGATGCCAATGCGTCTATAGTTTATGAGCTTGAATCATATTAGCCTCAATCATTTTCGAAATATTGAGGCTTTATCTTTTCAGCCAAGCGCAGACATTAATATTATCTATGGTGCGAATGGCAGTGGAAAAACAAGTCTTCTCGAAGCCATCTATTTTCTTTCTCACGGTAAATCTTTTCGTACTAACAAGCAGAAGCTCCTTATTCACTACGAACAAGACGCTTGTATTGTTCATGCTAAAAAACAACACCTTAACTTGTCTATACCTGTAGGTATTAGTAAAAATAAGCAGGGTGAAACACAGCTTAAAATACAAGGTCAAGCGAGTAGAAAAATCTCGGAGTTGGCGCAACTTTTACCAGTGCAAGTTATTACACCTGAAAGCTACGAGTTGTTTTTTGGTGGCCCTAAAGAGCGTAGAAGGTTTTTAGATTTAGGTGTGTTCCACGTGGAACAATCTTTTTTTAATGCCTGGCGTCAGTTCAATAAAATTCTGAAGCAACGCAATGCACTCCTTAAATCCCGTCCACATAATTACGCCGAGCAAATCAAATTCTGGGACGTTGAATTCGTTAAGGTGGCTGATCAAATAAATATCGCAAGAAAAGCCTATATAGAGAGGTTTAATGCGTATTTTTTTGATAAAATAGTGGGTCAAATACCTATATTTTCTGGCCTAGAATTACGTTATGATGCTGGTTGGAAAGAAGACTTAGCTAGCACGTTAAAAGCGAACTTTGAACGTGATGTTAAGCTTGGCTATACAAGTAAAGGACCACATAAAGCTGATTTTAGCTTTTATATAAATGGTCATAGTATAGAAAATATTTTTTCTCGGGGTCAGTTAAAACTGTTGTTGTATGCGTTAAAGATTACGCAAAACACCTTAATTGAGACCGAAACAAAAAAGCAGTCAATTTTGCTTATCGATGACTTACCCTCAGAGCTAGGAGAAGAAACGATGACTAGTGTGGCTGAATTATTAAAATTATGTCAGTCACAGCTATTTATTACGGCTATTACTGCTGAAAGTATTTCTGCTGTTGTGGAACCAATACAAAGAGAAAAGAAAATGTTCCACGTGAAACATGGCAGTTTAACAACATAAAATTGGAAGAAACCCATGTCTGAAAATTACGATTCGTCCAGTATTAAAGTACTGAAAGGATTGGATGCGGTAAGAAAGCGTCCGGGAATGTATATAGGGGATACAGATGATGGCACTGGTCTTCATCATATGGTATTCGAAGTAGTAGATAACTCTATCGATGAAGCATTAGCTGGCTATTGTGATGATATCTTCGTAACTATTCATACTGACGGCTCTGTATCAGTTCGAGATAATGGACGTGGTATTCCTACCTCTATTCACCCTGAAGAAGGTGTATCTGCTGCCGAAGTTATCATGACGGTTCTCCATGCCGGTGGTAAATTCGATGATAACTCATATAAAGTATCAGGTGGTCTTCACGGTGTAGGTGTTTCAGTAGTAAACGCGCTATCTGAAAAGTTGCAACTTACAATCCGTCGTGAAGGTAAACTTCATCAGCAAAAATATACGATGGGTGTACCAGATGCACCGTTAGCTGAGATTGGTGAATCTGAAACTACAGGTACTGAGTTACGCTTCTGGCCAAGTGCTGAAACTTTTTCTGATACAAATTTCCACTACGATATTCTTGCGAAACGTCTTCGTGAACTTTCATTCCTTAACTCTGGTGTAAGTATTATCCTGACCGATGAGCGTGAAGAGAATAAGCAAGACCACTTCAAATATGAAGGTGGTATTCAAGCTTTCGTCGAATATCTAAACCGTAAGAAAACACCTGTACATCAGAATGTATTCAACTTCACTTCTGATCGTGAAGATGGCATTAGTGTTGAAGTATCAATGCAGTGGAATGACGGTTTCCAAGAAAACATCTATTGTTTCACGAACAATATTCCTCAGCGTGACGGTGGTACTCACTTAGCGGGTTTCCGCGCTGCACTGACTCGTACGCTGAACAACTACATGGAAAAGGAAGGCTTTAACAAGAAAGCTAAAACAGCAAGTAACGCGACAGGTGATGATGCGCGTGAAGGCTTAACAGCTGTTGTAAGTGTTAAAGTACCAGATCCAAAGTTCTCTTCTCAGACCAAAGATAAACTTGTTTCAAGTGAAGTTAAGTCAGCTGTTGAGCAAGCCATGGCTGAAAAACTTAACGAGTATCTACTAGAAAACCCGAATGATGCGAAGACGGTTGTAAATAAGATCATTGATGCTGCTCGTGCACGTGAAGCAGCGCGTAAAGCGCGTGAAATGACTCGCCGTAAAGGCGCAATGGATTTAGCGGGCTTACCAGGTAAGCTGGCTGATTGCCAAGAAAAAGACCCAGCACTTTCTGAACTATATATAGTGGAGGGTGACTCGGCGGGTGGTTCTGCGAAGCAAGGTCGTAACCGTAAGAACCAAGCAATCCTGCCGCTGAAAGGTAAAATTCTGAACGTAGAGAAAGCACGCTTTGATAAGATGCTATCTTCTCAAGAAGTTGCAACGCTTATTACTGCACTTGGTTGTGGTATTGGCCGTGACGAATACAACCCAGAAAAGCTGCGTTATCACCGTATCATCATCATGACCGATGCTGACGTCGATGGTTCGCACATTCGTACGTTACTATTGACCTTCTTCTACCGTCAGATGCCAGAAATCATTGAACGTGGTTATGTGTATATTGCTCAGCCGCCACTTTATAAAGTGAAGAAAGGTAAACAAGAGCAGTACATTAAAGATGAAAATGCGCTTACTGGCTACTTGCTAGAGTTAGCATTAAATGGTGCTGCGTTATATCCAGCGGAAGGTGCTGCTGCAATTGAAGGCAATGCACTAGCAAATATCGTTTATGATTATCAGAAAACGGTAGAAGTGTTAGAGCGATTAAATCGTAAATACCCTGCATCAGTAACGAATCGTTTAATCTATCAACCTGAGATCACAGAAGCTGATCTATCTGATAAAGATAAAGTAACTAGCTGGACAGAACGTTTAGTCGCTGACCTTGTAGAAAAAGATGAAGATGCAACTATCTTTAATACTGAAGTAGCGTACGACGAAGAGCGTCATATGTACTACCCAGTGGTTAAGATCCGTCAGCACGGTGTTGATAAAGCTTATACACTAGACTACAACTTCATTACGTCTAAAGATTATGTACGTATCGCAAACACAGGTAAGCAAATGGCGAACTTGATGGAAGAGAGCGGTTACGTGCAACGTGGTGAGAAGACGCACCCAGTTACTGACTTTGTATCAGGTCTTGATTGGTTGGTGAGTGAATCTAAGCGTGGCTTGTATACACAACGCTATAAAGGATTGGGTGAAATGAACCCAGACCAGCTTTGGGAAACAACGATGGATCCAGGCGCACGTCGCATGCTTCAGGTAACTATTGAAGATGCCATTGCCGCTGACCAATTGTTTGCGACACTAATGGGTGACCAAGTTGAACCTCGTCGTGAGTTCATCGAAAGCAATGCATTACGTGTTGTGAACTTAGACGTTTAATCGAGTTCTAAAATAATATTTAAAAAGGCGGGTTTTCCCGCCTTTTTTTATGTTTGATGCTTAAAACCCTGCACAGCACGCGGTATACTGAGCATAATTTTCAATCACAAAACCCTGCGCTAATAGCCACTCTGTGAGCTCCACTATGCGCAATGAGCCAAATTAAATTAAGCCAACTATGCAAAAATACGATTTAAAAACCTTTCAAGGCTTGATCCTGGCACTACAGGATTACTGGGCACAGCAAGGCTGTGTGATCGCTCAGCCACTTGATATGGAAGTAGGCGCGGGTACATTCCACCCTCTGACATTCTTAAAATCAATTGGCCCAGAGCCAATGTCGAGTGCTTATGTGCAACCGTGTCGTCGCCCTACAGATGGCCGCTACGGTGAGAACCCAAACCGTCTTCAACATTACTACCAATTCCAAGTTGTGTTAAAGCCATCTCCAGATAATATTCAAGAGTTGTACTTAGGCTCTCTAGCTGCGATGGGCATCGATACGTTAACGCATGAAGTTCGTTTCGTAGAAGACAACTGGGAATCACCAACACTAGGTGCTTGGGGTCTTGGTTGGGAAGTGTGGTTAAATGGTATGGAGGTGACTCAGTTCACCTACTTCCAACAGGTGGGCGGCTTAGAATGCGCACCGGTAACTGGCGAAATTACTTACGGTCTAGAGCGTCTTGCTATGTATATACAAGGTGTAGACAGCATTTATGACTTAGTATGGACTGATGGCCCAATGGGTAAAGTCACGTACGGTGATGTATTCCATCAGAATGAAGTTGAGCAGTCGACTTATAACTTTGAGCACGCGGATGTTGATGCTTTATTTGCACAGTTTGATCAGTGTGAGAAAGAAAGTGAAAAACTTATTGCAGCAGGTTTACCACTGCCAGCATATGAGCAGGTGATGAAAGCATCTCATGCCTTTAACCTATTAGATGCCCGTCATGCTATCTCAGTAACAGAGCGTCAACGTTATATCCTTCGTGTACGCGCATTATCTAAAGCTTGTGCGCAGGCATATTATGAAGCGCGTGAAGCGCTTGGTTTCCCGCTTTGTAAGGACTGATCATGAAAACTGAAAATTTATTAGTAGAAATTGGTACCGAAGAGTTACCACCAAAATCACTGCGCAAACTAGCGACGGCTTTTGCAGACAACCTAACGGAAGAGTTGAAAGCATTAGAGTTATCTTTTGAGAGCATAAATTGGTATGCATCACCACGTCGTTTAGGTTTACAGGTTTCAGCGCTTGCGACTGAACAGCAAGATAAAGTTGTAGAAAAGCGTGGCCCTGCGACTAAGGCTGCCTACGATGCTGACGGCAATCCAACTAAAGCGGCGATGGGTTGGGCGCGTGGTTGTGGTATCGAAGTGAGCGAAGCTGAGACGCTAGAAACAGAAAAGGGCGCTTGGTTACTTCACCGTGCGACAGTAAAAGGTCAAGCGGCTACAGAGCTACTTGCTGATGCAATTAACAAAGCGCTGGCTAAATTACCTATTCCAAAACCTATGCGTTGGGGTTCGAATAAAACACAATTTATTCGTCCTGTGCATACTGTGGCTGCACTGCTAGGTAGTACACAAGTACAAGGTGAAGTGCTGGGTAAACCGATAAGTAATGAACTGCAAGGTCACCGTTTCCATCATCCAGCACGTGTAACTGTCAACCACGCTGATGAGGTATTCGAAACGCTTAAATCAGCTTATGTTGTTGCAGACTACGAAGCGCGTAAAGCACAAATTCGTGCGCAGATCGAAGAAGCTGCTGCGGCAGTTGACGCGGTTGTGGCTATGGATGAAGACCTACTTGAAGAAGTGACTTCACTCGTTGAGTGGCCGGTTACACTAACAGCGTCATTCGAAGAAGAGTTCTTAGCTGTACCTGACGAAGCACTTATCTATACTATGAAGGACGACCAGAAGTACTTCCCGCTATTAGACAAAGCAGGCAACTTAATTAATAAGTTCCTATTCGTGTCTAACATAGAAAGTAAAGATCCAAGTGTGGTTATCTCAGGTAACGAAAAAGTGGTTCGTCCTCGTTTAGCTGATGCACAATTCTTCTTTGAAACAGATAAAAAGAAAACTCTTGAAAGCCGCCTAGAATCTTTAGGTAGCGTATTATTCCAAAAGCAGCTTGGTACTTTAAAAGACAAATCAGAGCGCATTGCGGCATTAGCTGGTTATATCGCTGAGCAAGTTGGCGCAGACAAGGCATTAGCCGAGCGTGCAGGTCTATTAAGTAAAACAGACCTAATGACTGAAATGGTGATGGAGTTCACTGACGTACAAGGTGTAATGGGTATGCATTACGCACGTATTGACGGTGAGGCGGAAGAAGTTGCGCTAGCACAAAACGAGCAATATATGCCGCGTTTTGCTGGTGATAATTTACCATCAAATCCTATCAGCTATGCTGTTGCATTGGCAGATAAGTTCGACACGCTAGTGGGTATCTTTGGTATTGGTCAAGCACCAAAAGGTGACAAAGACCCGTTTGCACTTCGTCGCGCAGCCATCGGTGCACTTCGTATCATGGTTGAGAAAGAGCTTAAGTTAGATATCCATAACATTGTTGCTAAGTCTCAGGAATTATTTGCTGACAAGCTAAACAATGACAATGTGGCTGAAGACGTATTCGAATTTATGCTAGGCCGTTTCCGTGCTTGGTATCAAGATGAAGGTATCAGTGTTGATGTGATCCAAGCAGTATTAGCACGTCGTCCATCTTCACCAGCTGATTTCGACCGTCGTGTTAAAGCGGTAAGTCACTTCCGTACATTGGCTGAAGCTGAAAGCTTGGCTGCAGCGAATAAGCGTGTAAACAATATTCTAGCTAAGAATAATGTGACTAGCGATGCTGCAGTAGACAACGCTTTATTAGCCGAAGACGCAGAGAAAATGCTAGCTGCACAAGTTGCTGAGCTAACTGAAGCGCTTGCTCCAGTGTATGCTGCAGGTGATTATCAAGGTGCATTAACGCAACTGGCAAGCCTACGCGAAGCGGTAGATAACTTCTTCGATAACGTGATGGTAATGGCTGACGATGAAGCGGTGAAGAATAACCGTTTAGCGCTGCTGAGTCAGTTAAGTCGCTTGTTCTTAAATACAGCGGATATCTCGGTCCTTCAGAATTAATCTGTTTGATTGAGAGCGTGTCAAAAGCCAACCTCAGCGGTTGGCTTTTTGTCATTTAGTGTTAGAGGGTTATAAATTCTTTTACAAAATACTTCGCACTTTTACAGCGTTATATATTCTAATAGGTATGAATTAGAACAGCTCAGAACTAAGCTGAGCAAAATGGCTGAGAGGAAATTAAAAGTATGAAAAAACTATCCGCAGCGTTAATGGCTTTATTACTTTCTGCGTGTTCGAGTCAGGTATATGTTCCAGACCAAGAAACTATTCAGCCGAATGTAAAACCTCTCGATAGAGATATGTATCTGCGTGGTGACTTCACCTTATGGGATGCAGAGCCTCACTATAAACTGGGCGCACAACAACCGGGTATTTACACGGTACGCGCAAAGTTTATGACGCCGGGCAAAGTGTATGAATTTAAAATTGCTGATGAGTCTTGGAGTAAAGGTTTCAACTGTGGTTATCAGTCGTCAGGTTCACTGCAATTAAATAAACCAATACCAGCGAACTGTGACACGGTATATAACTACTTTAGTTTTGCACCGAGTAAAAAGGGCTGGTACACCATTACCTTTGATTATAGAAATTCAGCATCGCCTATGGTCATGGTGAGCAAAGGATAAGTTAAAGCGAACAAATGCTTTACAAAAAAGGGCTTATTTGCCCTTTTTTACTAGGTAACGGAAAGGGGCTTGTTCAACTTCTTTGGCAACCAGTGTATGGTCCATAAATTCGCAGAAGCTTGGAATGTCACGAGTGGTTGATGGGTCATCGGCGATAATTAATAACGTTTCACCATCAGACATTTTTCTCACTGCACCACGCACCATCATCACAGGCTCAGGACAACGAAGACCGATTGCATCTAATGTATGATCGGGATTAGAAAATGGCATGGTGACTCTCTTAAACAAGCTAAAAATAGGGCGAATATTTTACCCACTGCGCGATGACAAATAAACCATTGCAAGCGACTAATTTAAGCTTCACACCTATAACGAAAAAAGGCAAAGCGTTTTCACACTTTGCCTTTGTACCAGCATTCATGACTGAAATACTGGTTCACCAAGTTGAGTTTTGCGTTTTGAATAATTTCTCGACAAGAGAAATGAGCGCAAGCGTTGTAACAGCTCACTCAGCAAGTGAGCTGTTATGGGCTTATTCTACGCGCTCAAACACCGTTGCGATGCCTTGGCCTAAACCAATGCACATGGTGGCTAAACCATATTTTGCACCTTTGTCTTCCATCAAGTGGATTAGTGACGTACTGATACGTGAACCCGAACAACCAAGTGGGTGACCTAGGGCAATCGCACCACCATTTAGATTCACTTTCTCGTCTGCCACTTCAAGTAGACCAAGATCTTTTAATACAGGTAGAGACTGTGCAGCAAATGCTTCGTTAAGCTCAGCTACATCGATATCATCAATCGTGATACCTGCTTGCTTAAGTGCTTTCTTACTCGCAGGAACCGGACCGTAACCCATGATTGATGGATCGCAGCCTGCAACCGCCATTGACTTAACACGGGCACGAATAGGTAAACCTAGAGCTTTGGCTTTCTCTTCGCTCATTACGAGCATCACAGATGCACCATCTGATAGTGCTGATGAAGTTCCCGCAGTTACCGTGCCTGAAGCAGGGTTAAACACAGGGCGAAGTTGCGATAAGCCTTCAAGTGTTGTCTCTGGACGAATTACTTCGTCGTTTTCTACTAATACCGGAACACCGTCATCATCATGACCTTCAGTTGGTAAAATCTCACGAGCGAAACGACCTTCAACGGTCGCAGCATGTGCACGTTGGTGTGAACGTACTGCGAACGCATCTTGTTGCTCACGGCTGATACCATGAATCGTTGCAAGGTACTCAGCGGTTAAACCCATTGAGCCAGCAGCTTGTGCAACAGAAGTCGACAAGCCAGGGTGGAAATCAACACCGTGTGTCATAGGTACATGACCCATGTGCTCAACACCACCGATAAGGTAAGTGTCACCAGCACCTGTCATGATTGCGCGTGCTGCATCATGCAGTGCCTGCATTGATGAGCCACACAAACGGTTAACGGTAACCGCTGGCACTGTGTGAGGAATACCAGCAAGTAGTGCCGCATTTCGCGCCACGTTAAAACCTTGCTCAAGCGTTTGTTGAACACAACCCCAATAGATGTCGTCGATGCTTGCAGGATCAACTTGTGGGTTACGCTCAAGAATACCTTTCATAAGGTGTGCACTTAAGTCTTCTGCGCGACAGTGTTTGAATACACCATTTTTAGAGCGACCCATTGGCGTACGAAGACAATCAACGATTACTGCATTTTGCATAGTCATGTTATTGGCCCTCCACGGCATAGAATACTTTACCTTCAGTCGCCCATTGACGCGTCTGTTCTGATACTTGGTAAATTTCACCTAGATGTGCGTACTTGTCAGCCATAGCAACAAAGTTAGCTAGGCCAATTTGATCTAGGTAACGGAATGCACCGCCTCTGAATGGAGGGAAACCAATACCATAGATAAGTGCCATATCTGCTTCTTGTGGAGAAGCGACAATGCCTTCTTGCAGGCAAAGTAGAACTTCGTTGATCATTGGCACCATACAACGCTCAATGATGGTTTGTTTATCAAACTCAGTTGCCGCATCACAAATGCTACTTAGTAGTGCAACTGCGTCAGCGTCTTTGCTCTTCTTAAGGCGACCGCGACGATCTGGTGCATATTGGTAGAAACCTTTTTGGTTCTTTTGACCAAAACGCTCAGCATTTGCAAGAACCGCTACCGGATCTTTATCTTGGCGAGCCATACGAGTAGGGAAGCCATCGGCCATCACACCCGTACAATGGTTTGCTGTATCGATACCGACAACATCTAGTAGATATGCCGGACCCATAGGCCAACCAAATACGTTTTCCATGACTTTATCTACTTTAGTAAAGTCAGCGCCTTCAACAACGAGTTTGCTGAAACCTGCAAAGTAAGGGAAAAGTACACGGTTAACGAAGAAACCCGGGCAGTCGTTTACCACGATAGGTGACTTGCCAAGTTTTAGTGCGTAATCAACCACGGCTGCAACTGTTTCATCTGAGGTCTTTTCACCACGGATGATCTCAACAAGCGGCATTTTTGGCACTGGGTTGAAGAAGTGCATACCACAGAAGTGCTCTGGTTTTTCTAGTGCTTCAGCCAGTTCATCAATGCGGATTGTTGATGTGTTCGAGGTTAAAATAGTGCCTTCAGGTAATTGCTTTTCAAGACCTGCAAGTACCGTTTTCTTAACTTGTGGGTGCTCAACTACCGCTTCAACCACAATATCAGAGCCAGCTAAATCAGCATCATTCAGTGTAGGCTTGATCTTACCTAGCGTGCCGACCATTTTGTCTAGTTTCATGTGACCGCGTTCTACTTTTTTACCAAGTAGCGTTGCTGCTTCATTCATGCCTAGATCAAGGGCCGCTTGGTTGATGTCTTTCATGACAATCGGCGTGCCTTTGTAAGCAGATTGGTAAGCGATACCGCCACCCATGATACCTGCACCTAGTACTGCGGCTTGTTTGATCTCAGTGGAAGATTGTTTGGCTTGTTTCTTGGCAACACCTTTAATGTATTGGTCAGCTAAGAAGATACCTGTTTGCGCGGCTGCTTCTGCTGTTTTAGCCAGCTTTGCGAAGTTGGCATTTTCAATTGCCATGGCTTCATCGCGTGTTGCATTTGCAGCGGCTTTAATTGTTCTTACTGCCATCACAGGTGCAGGGTAGTGACCTTTGGTTTTACCCATCACCAGGCCTTCAGCCATTGCGAAGCTCATGCCTTGCTCAACGCGGTTTAGTTTCAATGGGTCAAGTTTTAGCTGACGTTTTGCACGCCAATCAAGTTTGCCAGCAACAGCTTGCTCAAGAGTTTTTACTGCTGCTTCAACTAATTTTTCTTTTGCAACCACACCGTCTACAGCACCGACTTTCAATGCGTCTGCTGCACGGTTTTCTTTACCTGTGGTGATCCACGTCATGGCATTATCAGCACCGATAATACGTGGTAAGCGAACCGTACCACCGAAACCAGGCATGATCCCTAATTTAACTTCTGGTAGGCCAATTTTTGCGTTTTGACTTGCGATACGGTAATCCGTAGCAAGTAACCATTCACACCCACCGCCAAGTGCAAGGCCATCAATAGCAGAGGCAGTTGGGAACGGTAGGTCTTCGATGGCATCGAAAATATCTGTTGCTGACTTGATCCAACCAACTAGTTCTTCTTCTGGGCGTTGGAAAGTCGGTAAGAATTCAAAAATGTCGGCGCCGATGATGAAATGGTCTTTGTCACTGGTGAAAACCATCGCCGCGATATCATCGCGTTGGCTAAGTTCGGCAAATGCTTTGCCACATTCTTGTAAGGTTTGCTGAGAGAGTTTGTTTACCGAACCTGGCATACAGAACTTAAACTCAGCGATATTGCCTTTGTAAAAATCAACTACAAAGGACTCGCTCTTGTATAACATGCTTGTTCTCCCGTGTTATTACACTGGTACGATGAGTTGTTAATTTACTCAGTTTGGACCCTTTAAATTAAAATTGCAATGAAAAATTTACCAGAGGTTTACGCCTGCCTTAAAAATTTGCAGTTGAGCTGCTAAGGTGGTTGAGTGACACCATGCTCAAGTCATTTTTACCCTGATGGCGTTTGGTCTTGATAACGGTCGATGTACAAACTTGGTTTGTGTTTTTTATTGGTGTGTTATTTGTGCGTAGAACCAATGCCCTTGAGTACATTTATTCATCTTAGAGATAGCCAAGCTTAGGCAAGATGAATGCATTAATACTTATCTCATTCATTAATTTAAAATTTAAAGTGTAAAGGTCATTATGAAATCTTGGATCATGACCATTGCCGCTACCAGCCTTGGCGCATTTAGCTGGTTTTCTTCTGCGAGCAATGATCATCAAGCATTTAAAGATGCAGAAAAAGTTGCACGTTCAGGTAACTACAAAGCGTTTAAAGCGGTGATCAACGACTTAGAACACCCGCTCAAACCGTATGCTGAACTGGCGTTTTATAAACGTTACCCTCGCCTCAAATTTCAGCAAGACATCAGCCATTATTTAAGTGTCTATGATAACACGCCGTTAGAGTGGCCGGTGCGCAAGAGCTGGCTTGAGTATTTACAGCGTCGTGGAAAAAAAGCGCTCTTTGTTGAGTATTACCAGCCCACCAGCAATGCTGAGTTACAATGCCGCTATTTACAGTATCAGATTGATTTAGGCGCACCGAAAGCGCAATTGCTTGATCAAGTTGATGCACTTTGGACGGTCGGCAAATCTCAGCCTAAAGCGTGCGATAAGTTATTTAGAGTATGGCGAAAAGACGGGCGTATGACACAAGCTTTGGTGTGGCAGCGAATCACTAAAGCGGCGCAGGGCGGGCAGGTTGCGCTGTTGCCTTATTTAAAAACGTTGCTCCATAAAAAAGAAGCATATTTAGCTGATTTATATAAAGCAGTCAGGCGTGACCCAAGTGCCTCTGCAGGCTTATATCGGTATAAGAAGCGCTCAAGTAAAGAGGCTGAAATCGCGGTTTATGGTGTTAAACGTCTTATTTGGCGAGATCAAAAGCTGGCGCTGAGAGCATGGGATAAGCTGCAAGGTATGTTTACATTCAGCCAAGCGCAAAAAGATGCAGTGGCGTATCGCTTTGCATTGGCTTTGGCATCAAAAGGGCATGATGATGCACGCTTTTGGCTAAACAAAGTACCAGAAGAGCTACAAGATACTAAACTGCGCCAGTGGATGATGGCCAACATGCTCAAAGAGCAAGATTGGGCAGGGATTGTGGCTTTTTTTACGGGGATGAAGAACTTAAGTAATGGCCAGCAATACTGGCTTGCTTATAGTTATAATCAGCGTGGTGAGCCTGAAAAAGCACAACAGTTATGGCAGCCTCTGGCGTTAAAGCGTGATTATTATGGCTTTTTAGCTGCGGCACGTTTAAATATGCCGGTGTCGTTGAATAATCAAACCCTCGATGTACCACAACCTATTATTGATAAGGTGTCTCAGGCGCCGGGCTTTTTAAGAGCGAAAGCCCTTTATGAGCTTGACCGTTTTACTTCTGCACGCAGAGAGTGGAATTACCTCACCAACACTTCAAGTCATGCCGAGAAGCTTGCTGCATCGGTACTCGCTGCAGATCTTGAGTGGTATGACAGTGCTATCCGAACTTTAGCTGAGATTAAAGCGTGGAATTATGTCGACCTACGATTCCCGATGGCTTTTGAGGAGTTATTCACGCGTTACAGTAAGCGTAATCATGTTGATATGGCTTGGAGTATTGCTATTTCACGCAGAGAGAGCTCGTTTGCGCCAGACGCCGTGTCTCATGCTAATGCTCATGGCTTAATGCAATTATTGCCGAGTACGGCTCGATACGTTAGCAAGCAAAAAGTCTCTAAGCGTCAGCTTTATAAGCCGGCCACTAATATTCGTTTAGGTACAGATTACTTAGAGTATTTAAAGAAAAAGAATGGTGGTAATGAGATTTTAGCTACGGCTTCTTATAACGCGGGGTATCATCGAATTAAGCGTTGGTTACCCGAGCAAGGTATGCCAGCTGAATTATGGATAGAGCTCATTCCATTTAAAGAAACCCGAAACTATGTGAAAAATGTGATGGCATATCGTCAGGTTTATCACACTAAGTTGGGTCGAGAGGGCAATATATTGGCCCCAATCTTGGATATGAAAATAGAAAAGTAAGTGAAGCTGGCAATCCAGCGTGTTGGCTGGATTGCATTTCTGGCCTTATGCTAGACTGGCAAAATGAAAAACTAAACGAAATGGGTACACCATGGAACAATTAGCACATTTATACGCTGAGCATATTGCAACATTGCAGCAGCGCACCAAAACCATTATTGAGCGAGAAGGCTTAGATGGCTTAGTGATCCACTCTGGACAAGCAAAGCGCCAGTTTTTAGATGACATGTATTATCCGTTTAAGGTGAACCCTCAGTTTAAAGCTTGGTTACCTGTGATCGATAATCCACATTGTTGGATTGTGGTAAACGGCGAAGATAAGCCTAAACTCATTTTTTATCGTCCGGTCGATTTCTGGCATAAAGTGCCTGATGAGCCGAGTGACTTCTGGGCTGAATATTTTGATATCCAGTTATTATTACAGCCTGATCAGGTAGAAAAGTATCTGCCATACGATAAAGAAAAGTTTGCTTACATTGGTGAGTACTTAGAAGTGGCACAGGCATTAGGTTTTACCAATGTAAACCCTGAGCCGGTAATGAACTACTTGCACTTCCACCGTGCTTACAAAACGCAATATGAATTAACTTGTCTACGTGAAGCAAACCGTCTAGCTGTGTTAGGCCATAAAGCTGCACGTGATACGTTTTATGCGGGTGGCTCAGAGTTTGCGATTCAACAAGCATACCTAAACGCTACGCAGCATATGGAAAATGACACGCCATACGGCAACATTGTGGCGCTTAATGAAAACTGTGCAATTTTGCACTACACACACTTTGACCGCAAAGTACCTGCGAAACATTTATCTTTCTTAATTGATGCAGGCGCAAACTTTAACGGTTACGCGTCTGATATTACCCGTACTTATGATTTTGAAAGAAAGGGTGAATTTGCTGAGCTAATTAAAGTTCTGAACGATCACCAAATTGAGTTAGGTAAAGGTTTACAGCCGGGCAAACTATATGGTGATTTACATATAGAGTGCCACCAGCGTATTGCACAAACTTTGGCTGATTTTAAGATCGTAAACCTTGCGGCTGATGATATTGTGGCTAAAGGCATTACTTCAACATTCTTCCCACATGGTTTAGGTCACCATTTAGGTCTGCAAGTGCATGACATGGGTGGTTTCATGGCTGATGAAGCGGGTACGCACCAAGCGCCACCTGAAGGCCATCCATTCTTACGTTGCACACGTAAGATCGAAGCAAACCAAGTGTTCACTATCGAGCCAGGTTTATACTTCATTGATTCTCTTCTCGGTGATTTAGCGAAGACGGATAACAACCAATACATTAATTGGGAAAAGGTTGACGCATTCAAGCCATATGGTGGTATTCGCATCGAAGACAACATCATTGTGCATGAAGATCGTCTAGAAAATATGACGCGTGATTTAGACTTAGACTAACTAAGTCGACGCATTGAAACGAAATTCGTTACACTAACGGGAAGCAGTTGCTTCCCGTTTCTAATACAAATCCTCTTAATTAAGTGGTCTATTTTGAGGCTAGGAAAGCTTGTCGTTAACGCCGCTCACGCGTCCTGCTATCGCTGAGGTACTTACTTCCATGTAGGCAAGGCGAAAATTTTGCTATTTAGTTATTCTAAATAAGAAATTTTTAACGCGGTTAGCGGCAGCTTTAATCTCTCAAAATGATTAAGTATTATTAAGGATTGGTATAAATACTGGACCCCCAACTTTATGTCAGAATTCTATATTCCGAGCGAATCCATCAGTCATCACGAAGAAATTAAGAAGAGCACTTTTTTAGTGCATATTGCGCATACGCCAACTATCGAGTCTGCGAAAGCTTTTATTCAGAAGATCAACGATGACTACCCTGATGCCAGACATAACTGTTGGGCTCATGTGGCGGGTGCGCCTGGGGGCAGTCATGTTTATGGTTTCTCAGATGATGGCGAACCCAATGGCACTGCGGGTAAACCTATGTTGAATGTGCTTATTGGCTCTGGACTTGGTGAAATAACAGCAGTAACAACCCGTTATTTTGGCGGCATTAAGCTTGGCACGGGCGGTTTAGTGCGTGCTTATGGCGGCACGCTAAACAATGCCCTAGAGGTACTAAAAACCACATTGAAAGTGCCTGCAACTGAGCTGATAGGGCGCTCTGATTATGCGCTGCAGGGAATTATCGAGCAGTATCTAAATACTCATTTCACTATTTTGCAGCTGGATAAAAGCTATGACTCAGCGGTGAATTGGCAAGTCAGCATTGATAGTCGACAAGTTGAACAAGCACAGCAAGAAATTTTTGATTTAACCCATGGAGTGGTTGAGTTAGTCTGTAAAGAGTAAGACAATCAAGTAATAACACTCTGTCATTCTTATTTTTGAAGCGTAACGCAGCATGCAATTTCGTACCATAATAAAAATTCTTGGCCAGCTGGTGGCCTTATTTAGTATCACAATGGTGCCGCCTGCACTGGTTTCGCTGATTTATAAAGATGGTGGGGGTGTACCATTCGTATTGGCATTTGTGTTCAGTATTATTATGGGTATGTTGGCGTATTATCCTAACCGCCATCAAAAAGGAGATTTGAAAGCCCGAGAAGGCTTCTTGATAGTGGTGTTATTTTGGCTGGTACTAGGGTCTTTCGCGTCCTTACCGCTTATCTTCTTACAAACACCCAACCTCTCCTTGGCAGATTCTGTATTTGAAGCGTTTTCAGGCTTAACCACAACCGGTGCAACCGTTTTAACGGGCATTGAAACCTTGCCTAAGTCGGTATTGTTTTACCGTCAGCAACTGCAGTGGTTAGGAGGCATGGGTATCATCGTACTAGCGGTTGCGGTCTTGCCAATGCTAGGTGTCGGTGGCATGCAGTTATATCGTGCAGAAACGCCGGGGCCTGTGAAAGACTCGAAAATGACACCGCGGATCGCCGATACTGCTAAGCACCTTTGGTATATTTATGTGGCGTTAACGTTAGCCTGTACTTTGGCATATTGGTTGGCGGGCATGAACTTTTTCGATGCGTTATGTCATGCCTTCTCGACGATTGCGATTGGCGGTTTCTCGACGTATGACGCATCCATGGGTTACTTTGACAGCCCTTTGATTAACCTCATTTGTGTGGTGTTTTTGATCATTGCTGCGGTGAACTTCTCATTGCATTATGCGGCGGTGTCGAGTCGAAATGTGCGTGTGTACTTACGCGATCCAGAATTCAAAGTATTCTTATTCATTCAGCTTGCTTTGGTCGTCATTTGCTTTGCTGTTTTATCGTCAAATCAAGTGTATGCCGACGGAGATGAAACCCTAGATCAGGCTTTGTTCCAAGCAGTTTCTATCAGTACAACTGCTGGGTTTGCGACAGATAATTTCTCGGCTTGGCCTCTGTTTTTACCTATCTTACTTATCTTCTCTAGTTTTATTGGTGGGTGTGCGGGTTCGACTGGTGGTGGCATGAAGGTAGTACGTGTGTTCTTGCTGTATCTTCAAGGTGTGCGTGAGCTAAATCGCTTGGTTCACCCGCGTGCTATTTACTCTATTAAACTAGGTCGCAAAGCACTGCCTGATAAAGTCGTTGAAGCGGTATGGGGATTTTTCTCAGCTTATGCCCTAGTGTTCGTGATCATCATGATTGCCTTGTTAGGTACGGGTATGGACAACATCACCGCATTTTCAGCGACCGCTGCGTGTTTAAATAACTTAGGCCCGGGGTTAGGCGATGTGGCTGCGCATTATGGCGACATTACCGATTCAGCTAAATGGATCTTAACGTTAGCCATGGTATTTGGCCGTTTAGAAATATTCACGCTACTGGTGTTATTTACGCCGACATTTTGGCGAGGTTAAGCTAGTCTTAAGGCTTAATGAAAATTTAGGTCAGCAGATTAAAGTCTTCGCTAGATGGCCGATATAAACAGGAATAACAAAAATAAAAGGGACACTTGTACTGACTGCAAGTTGTAAAAGGTCAAAGATGTTAAAGTCGCAAACCAGTGTAGATGTATCTATCATTTCTCAGTTGCCAACAGGGAGCACGGTAGATATTGAAGTGATCATGCCAGCAGGCTCAAAACGCTTAAAAACGGAATTTGTCGGTTATATGTCTGGGCAATATATCATTTTGAATTGCCCGTCTACACAGCGTTTAGGTGCAGCACTTGATTATGTCAAAGAGGGCACATACGTCGTGGTGCGCGCTGTACTCGATCAAGGTGATGGGCAAATCATTGCTTTCAAAAGTATGATTAAAGCGGTAACAACACACCCAACTAAGCTTATCTTTTTATTTCTTCCTCGTGCTGTGCAAAGTTATCAGCTCCGTGAGCAGGTCCGTATTCCGACTTTAATCCCAGCAGTATTTAATACCAGTGATCACTCAGAGGTTGGCGTGATAAAGGATATTTCTTTGTCTGGCCTTCAATTTGATTTGCACAGTGATGATGTCTGCCCGAATTCAGATTTAAAAGAACAAGACTGTGAGATTTTACTTGAGGGTAAACAAAACCAGCAATTTAAGCTCAATGGTGAGATTTGCAGAGTGAAACAAAAAGAAGGTCTGGTCATGCTGGGAATAAAATTGAGGAACGATCAGACTTTTATGGAAGCTATAATGAAAGAGTATTTGATCGACCTGTCAGTGTTACAAGCCGATCAAAAAGAATAACGTCATAGGCTGAATCTAAACGAATAGCGCGCTTACTTGGAATAGCTTTTCGACTACACCAATTTGCTTTTTATCTATTAAGAACATGATGACATGGTCGCCAGACATGATCACAGTGTCATCATGGGCAATCAGCACTTCATCATTACGCACAATGGCACCAATGGTAGTACCGACAGGTAGCTTAATATCGCTGATAGCACGGCCAACTACTTTTGAGGTATTTTCATCACCATGCGCAACCGCTTCTATGGCTTCAGCGGCCCCTTTACGTAATGAATATACATTGACGATATCACCGCGACGAACATGGGTGAGTAGTGCAGATATGGTTGCTTGTTGAGGCGAGATAGCAATATCAATCTCACCACCTTGGACCAAGTCAACATAAGCACCACGCTGGATCAGTACCATGGTTTTCTGTGCGCCCATACGCTTTGCCAACATGGCAGCCATAATATTGGCTTCATCATCATTGGTAACCGCGATGAACACGTCAACTTGTTCAATATGCTCTTCAGAAAGCAGTTCTTGATCTGAAGCGTCACCACAGAACACTACGGTATTGTCGAGCATTTCTGAAAGCTCTGTGGCCCGCGCTTGATTACGTTCGATCAGTTTCACGCTGTGGTTTTTCTCAAGCGAGCGCGCAAGACCCGCACCGATATTACCACCACCGGCAATCATGATCTTTTTATAAGATTGCTCGAGCTTTTGTAGCTCATTCATTACCGCACGAATGTGTTTGGTTGCGGCAAGGAAAAAGATTTCATCATCAGCTTCAATAACCGTCGTACCCAGAGGCTTAATGGCTTTACCTTGGCGGTAAATCGCCGCAACGCGAGTATCAACGTTTGGAATATGCTCTTTCAGTGCAGACAGCGCATAGCCCACTAGCAGACCACCGTAATATGCTTTTACAGCAACCAGTGACAGCATGCCATTACCAAACTGCAGTACTTGTAATGCGCCAGGATAATCAATCAAGCGACGAATATATTTGGTTACCAACTGCTCTGGCGCAATATAGTGGTCTACGGGTAAGTCGTCGTTATGGAATAACTTCTCACGATACTTCAAATATTGCTCAGAGCGGATCCGAGCAATCTTTGTTGGTGTGTTGAAGATACTGTAGGCGACCTGACACGCAACCATGTTGACTTCATCCGAACTGGTCACCGCGATGATCATATCGGCATCTTCGGCACCCGCTTGGCGAAGAACATCAGGGTGTGCGCTGTGACCCGCAACCCCTTGCAAGTCATATTTATCTTGAAGCTCTCGTAAACGATCGCCATCGATATCAACCACGGTGATTTCGTTTTGTTCACCCACAAGGTTTTCTGCTAGGGTGCCGCCAACTTGTCCGGCGCCTAAAATGATGATCTTCATAGTGTGATTAATTACTTTTTAATTATTTTTGCGTAATAAAAGCCATCGGTTAAACCAGGTAACAACTGTAAGCCAGGTGCTTCAGGTGTGTCACTCTCATGAAGAGGCTGGTGAATGGCGTCGCTATTGTCAGCTAAAAACTGTGCGACTTGCTGCTTGTTTTCTTTTGGTAGTACTGAGCAAGTTGCATACAGTAACGTACCACCAGACTTTAACAGTGGCCAAATGTTTTTCAGGATCTGGCCTTGCAGCTCGGCAAGATCGTCAATGTCAGTTTTTCTACGAAGCCACTTGATATCAGGGTGGCGACGAATTACACCTGTGGCTGAACAGGGCACATCGAGCAAGATGCGATCGTATTGCTGACCGTCCCACCAGGTATCTGGCTGACTCGCATCGGCATGAATACAATTTGCTTCAAGGCCAATACGATCAAGATTTTGCTCAACTCGAAGTAAGCGATCACTGTCAGCATCTAGTGCATCAACGTTTGCCTTGGCAAGCTCTAAAATATGACAGGTTTTACCGCCAGGCGCTGCACACGCATCTAATATACGCTCGTTATCTTGTGGTTCAAGTAAACGTGCTGCGAGCTGGGCTGCAGCATCTTGCACCGAACTCGCACCTTGTTTAAAGCCAGGTAGCTTGGCCACATCACAGGCTTTATCTAAGATGATGGCGTCTTGATATTCAGGATAGTGCTCGGCGCGTATACCCGCTTCATCAAGTGCCTCTAAGTATTCTTCTGTGCTGCCCATGTGCTGGTTAACACGCAGCCACATAGGCGCTTGTAATTGGTTCTGCTCAAGAATATCTTGCCACTGTTCAGGGTAGGCTTCTTTAACTGCTTTAATAAACCAGCCCGGGTGATTGAATGTTAAAACATCATTACCTTGGCTGCTTTCTTCTAAGGTATCTTGCTGGCGTTGGAAGTTACGTAGTACTGCATTGACCAAACCTTTAAGACCACCGGCGCGCATTTGCATCAATGCATTTACTGTTTCGGCAACGGCAGCATGCTCAGGCACACGCATATGCTGTAACTGATAAATACCTACATAAAGTAAAAATTGGAAAACGCGGTTTTTACCTTTAAGCGGCTTTTCTAGCAGTTGCTGGCAGTAATTTTCTAAACTTGGTAAGTAGCGTAAAACGCCATAACAAATTTGTTGTAATAGCGCTTTGTCTTTTGGTGATAAGTTTTTTGCAGCAAGCGGAAGCTGAGTATTCAGCGATTGGCCTTTATCGACAACCTGAAATAGGGTTTGCGCCGCAAGGGCGCGCACATTGGTCATTATTGACCTACCTTATTACCAGCGGCAACCCACTCAGCACGACCGTTTAAGAAGTCCTGTGCAGACATTGGTTTTTTACCTTGCGGCTGCAGTTGCGTGATACGAAGGGCATTTTCACCACATGCGATCACGATACCTTGTTTGTCGGCATGTAATACGGTACCCGCTTCGCCACTTTGTTCAACAACATCAGCTTTCCAAATTTTCACGGTGTTTTTTTGCATTTGGGTAAAACATACTGGCCAAGGATTAAATGCACGGATGTTACGCTCTAGTTGTTCAGCATCCATTTGCCAGTCAATATCAGCTTCTTCTTTACTGAGCTTCTTGGCATAGTTAGCAAGGTTATCACCTTGAGGCTCTGCAACTGCAGTGCCTGCAGCCATGCTGTTTAGCGTTTCAATGAGCGCAGGTGGCCCAAGCTCGGCAAGCTTGGTATAAAGGCTCGCGCTGGTATCTTCTGCGGTAATTGGGCAAGTCGCAATATGCAGCATATCGCCTGTATCTAGACCTTCATCCATCTGCATAATGGTTACGCCAGTTTCGGCATCACCCGCCCACAGTGCACGCTGAATTGGTGCGGCACCACGCCAGCGTGGCAGAATAGAGCCATGCACGTTAACACAACCAAGGCGAGGAGTATCTAACACCACTTTCGGTAACAATAGACCATAAGCAACAACAACCATTACATCGGCATTTAGGCTGGCTAACTCTTGCTGTGCTTCTTCACTTTTAAATGATTCAGGCTGATAAACGGGTAAATCATGCTCAAGCGCTAAGGTTTTTACCTCGCTGGCTTTGAGTTTTTTACCGCGGCCCGCAGGGCGGTCTGGTTGGCTATACACACCAACAACTTGGTGCTCTGAATCGATAAGTGCTTGAAGGTGGCGCGCAGCAAAATCAGGCGTACCAGCGAAAACAATACGTAATGGTTGAGTCACAGAATATTCCAATGTTGTCAGGTTAAATTAAGAACGAGCCGCTAAGCGAGCTTCTTTTTCAAGCTTCTTGCGAATACGCTGGCGCTTAAGTGGCGATAGGTAATCAATAAATAATTTACCCATTAGGTGATCAAGTTCGTGCTGAGTACAAATCGCCAGTAGGCCATCTGCTTCATATGTATACTCTTCACCGTTCTCATTTAGTGCTTTAACTGTGACTTGCTCTGCGCGGTCAACTTTTGCGTATGACTGAGGCACTGATAAGCAGCCCTCTTCACTGATAGTAGAGCCGTCTTTCGCGATGATCTCTGGGTTGATTAATACCAGTGGCTCATTGCCTTCTTCTGATACGTCGATCACCACAATACGCTTGTGAATATCAACTTGAGTAGCAGCTAAACCAATGCCATTTTCGTCGTACATGGTTTCAAGCATATCTTTAACGATTTGACGGATCTCGTCGTTTACTTCAGCTACAGGCTCTGCAACTGTGCGTAAACGCTCATCTGGGAATCTTAATACTTCTAACTTAGCCATGGTTACCTTTTACTATTGAGCTATATATGCATTCGTGTATGCTTTCATTTTAGCCATTCACGTTTCCCTTTTACAGGTTTTGGTTGATAATATCGAAAAATAACTCAAGGAAGCTTTGATGAAATATTCCATTGCTGCGTTAATGCTCTCTGTTGGCGCTCAATTTTCGGCCATGGCTGATGTTTTAAAGTTAAAAGCCGATGCGCCACAACAATATGTGGTGAAAAAAGGCGACACCTTGTGGGACATTTCGACCATGTATCTAAACACGCCTTGGCGTTGGCCTGAATTGTGGCAATGGAACCCGCAAATTGACGACCCTGATTTAATCTATCCCGGTGATGTTTTGGCGCTGCAATATGATGCCCAAGGCAACCCGCGTTTGGTGTTAAAGAAAGGAGTGAAGAAGCTTTCTCCTCATACACGTGTTGTGGTTCAAAAAAACACCGCTATTCCGACACTACCTCTAGCCATGATAGAGCCGTTTTTGCGCTTCGACCAAGCTATTGGTGCTGATGACCTAGATGGCAAACCAATTGTACTGGGGTCAAATCGTAACGTACTTCGCAATACCCAAGGTCAGTTGTTGTATGTAAAGGGTAATCTTAATCCATCTGCAAACTATGGTATTTACCGTCGTGGTGAGGCTTACATAGATCCTGAGAATGGTGACACCTTAGCGTATGAGTCGCGTTTAGTGGGGACGGCTCGAGTATTATTTGGTGGTGATATTGAAGCGGGTCATCCGGCAAAAGTTGAGATTGAAACGGTTCGCCAAGAAATCAAAACCAATGATGTACTGATGCCGATTAATGTAGATCAAAGCTTTTCGGCGCAATTTAATATGACGCGTCCTACCGAAGCCATCGATGGCTCAATTATTTCAAGCGATAACCAGATGCGAGAATTTGGTTCTACTGCCATTGTGGTATTGAATCGTGGCCGTGACGACAACCTTAAAGAAGGTCATATTCTTGATATTAACAAACAGTCACCTACAGTTATTGAGGGTAAACATGGCCCGCGCTACATTGAAGACGCTAATAAGCTAGAAAAGTTTATCACTGGCTTTAGAGAAATGTTTGGTACTGAAAACGACGAAGACAGTGTTGTGTGGACTATGCCAAAAGAAAAAGTCGGTGAGCTGATGGTATTTAAAGTTTACGACAACATTAGCTATGCGATGGTGACTCGCTCTCAACAACCAATCAGAGTGGGAGATACCATTAGCGCCAATTAAGCGAAAGCTTATAAATGACAAGATACTCTAAGGAGGGAGTATGGCAACACTTTCGCAGTTACAAGGACTGATACTGTATTTAACCAAAGGGCTGGGCAGTGCAACGCTCTCAGCCATAGAAAGCAAAATAGATCTTGTTGAGTTATTCGATTTACCCCATGATGAACTCATAGCGCTCGGCATTAAACCCACCATCGCAGAGCAAATAACCAACCCCGATTTAAAGCGTATAGAGCAGCTCCAGAAATTTTGTGAACAACAAAATATTCAAATTATTCATACCGAGCATCAAGCTTATCCAAAATTACTTAAGCAAGCCTGTCATGCGCCTTTAATACTTTTCTGTAAAGGTAAAATTGAGTTACTCAATGAGCCGCAAATTGCCATTGTGGGAAGTCGTAACGCAACACCGCCTGGGTTGGAGTGTGCCTCTGAATTTGCCTATCAATTAACGCGTTCAGGTATAACGGTCACCTCAGGCATGGCTATGGGCATTGATGGGGCTGCGCATAAAGGGGCGCTCGCTGGAAACGGTAATACCATTGCAGTATTAGGAACAGGTGTCGATGTGGTCTATCCAAAGCGACATAACTATTTATATCAGCAATTGGCTGAACAAGGGCTCGTTATTAGTGAGTTTTTGCCGGGTACTGTGGCAAATCAACATCATTTCCCAAGGCGAAACAGGATTATTTCGGGACTGTCGCTAGGCACTTTAATTGTTGAAGCAGAGATAAAAAGCGGCTCTTTAGTCACAGCAAAGTATGCGCTTGAGCAAAATAGAGAAGTGTTTGCGATACCCGGCTCTATCAGAAATCCGCTGGCAGCTGGTTGTCATCACTTGATAAAACAAGGGGCAAAGTTAGTAGAAAGCGTGGCCGATATTTTAGAAGATGTGAGCTTTTTGCCAAATAACGGTCTATATAATATAGAAAGGGTAGAAAATATCCCAATAGAAGACAGTAAGGAGAATTGCCCAGTATTAAAGAGTCTTGGTTTTGAAGCGGCCAGTGTCGATGTCATAACCCATAGGACTCAATGGCCAGTAGAGAAAGTATTAGCACGACTGCTGGATCTCGAACTCGAAGATAAAGTCGCCCGCACTGCGGAAGGCTACATAAAATTAGCGAGGGGTTAATCATGTTTGATATTTTAATGTACTTATTTGAGAACTATATCCACTCTGAATCGGATATTTTTGTTGAACAAAACGAATTAACTGACGAGCTATTACGTGCTGGTTTTAATCAAGATGAGATTTACAAAGCCTTGGATTGGCTGGAGCAATTAGCAGATTTACAACATAGCGATGAAATTCCTTACTTAAATGCGACGGCTGATAAAGCCATTCGTATTTATACCGAAGAAGAGTGCCAACTTCTGGATGTTGAAAGTCGTGGCTTTTTAATGTTTGTTGAGCAAGTTGGTGTGATTGATAGCACAACACGTGAAATGGTCATCGACCGTTTAATGGCCCTTGAAAAGGCTGAGATCAGTCTAGACGATTTAAAGTGGGTGATCCTAATGGTGCTCTTTAATGTGCCAGGTAAAGAGCAAGCCTATGCGCAAATGGAAGATCTGATCTTCGATGAGCCCACGGAGTACTTGCACTAGACGTACTTTTATTGATGCACAATACTTGACCCTAACTTTAGCACGGTTATATTAGGCGCAATTCAAACTGAGCTAAGTGGGTGGCATGTATGAGTAAGATTGATCATTCTTTATTTAATGCTGATAAACATGCATTAGAAAAGGAATATGAAATTTGTCCTAAATGTGGCTCTGAGCTGGTGATGAAGCACAGCAAGAATGGGCCTTTCTTAGGCTGCGCCAGCTACCCTAAGTGTGACTATATTCGTTCTCTCGCCCAGCATGATAATCACGACATCAAAGTACTCGACGATTCTCCTTGCCCTGAGTGCGGTGAACCATTAGTTATTCGTAACGGTCGCTACGGTATGTTTATTGGGTGCACCGGATACCCTGCCTGCCATTTTATTGTGCATGAAGACGAGCCCGAAGAAGAAGGTTTACCAAACTGCCCTAAGTGCAAAAAGGGTAAGCTCGTTGTTCGTAACAATAAATTCGGTAAACAATTTTACTCATGTGATGCCTACCCAAGTTGTAAGTACAGTTTAAATCAACACCCAGTCGACGAAACTTGCCCGCAATGTGGTTGGGGGGTGATGGTTGAGAAATCTCGTGGTGATAAAGCTGTGTTACAATGCCCGCAGAAATCCTGCCAACACAAAGTAGAGAAATCATAGTGAGTTATGAACAACAAACCAGCAAGGATACAGCTGCAACTGTATTGCGTGCTGGTGGCGTAATTTGTTATCCAACAGAAGCTGTGCATGGTCTTGGTTGTGACCCTGATAATCACAGTGCTGTGCACCGTATTTTGGCGTTAAAGCAAAGAGCAGAAGAGAAAGGGCTAATTTTAATTGCCGATAATTTTGCTCAGCTTTTACCTTATGTTGATGAAAACAAAATCCCTATGGATAAACGCGCTGAGATTTTTTCTTCGTGGCCAGCTGCCATTACTTGGGCTCTGCCTGCCAAATCTTCAACCCCTAAGTGGTTAACCGGTACTCATTCGACAATCGCGGTACGTGTTAGTGCACACCCGGTGGTGAAGCAGCTCTGTCAGCAGTTTGGCAAGCCGCTGGTGTCGACCAGTGCAAACATTGCAGGGCAACAACCAGAAGCAACACTAGACAAAGTAAAAGCAGTATTTAACGATCAAATCGACTTTTATGTTGAAGGGCCACTTGGTGGTGAGACTAAACCAAGTCAAATTAAAGGTGCCTTTACCACACAGCTAATTAGAGAGTAAGCATGTCAAAAGTAAATTTAGAAACAGTCAAAGCCTTCTTATTACAATTACAAGACACAATTTGTGCAGGCCTAGAGCAAGCTGATGGTAAAGCGAAATTTGTTGAAGATGCGTGGGAAAGAGCGGAAGGCGGTGGTGGTCGTACCCGTGTTATTCGCGATGGTGACGTAATCGAGCAGGGCGGTGTTAACTTCTCACACGTATTTGGTGCGTCAATGCCTGCTTCGGCAACTGCACATCGCCCGGAATTAGCGGGTCGCAGCTTCCATGCCTGTGGTGTGTCTTTGGTTATTCATCCTAAAAACCCACATATCCCAACGAGTCATGCCAATGTACGCTTCTTCATTGCTGAAAAAGAAGGCGAAGCACCCATTTGGTGGTTTGGTGGTGGTTTTGACTTAACACCTTTCTATCCAGTATTAGAGGACGTTAAACATTGGCACCAAGTTGCAAAAGACTTATGTGAACCATTTGGTGATACTGTTTATAACGACTATAAAAAGTGGTGTGACGAATATTTTTATTTAAAACACCGTGGTGAAACCCGCGGCGTAGGTGGTCTATTCTTTGATGATTTAAATGAGTGGGGGTTTGAGAAGAGCTTCGACTTTATGCAAGCAGTGGGCAATGGTTTCTTAGATGCCTACTTACCAATCATTGAAAAACGTAAAGACACACCGACCAATGATGCACAGCGTCAATTCCAGCTTTATCGTCGTGGTCGCTATGTTGAATTTAACCTAGTGTGGGACCGTGGTACCTTGTTTGGCTTACAAACCGGTGGTCGTACTGAGTCAATTTTAATGTCGATGCCACCATTGGCGCGTTGGGAATATGACTTCACACCAGAAGCCGGCTCATTAGAAGCCAATTTATATGAATCTTACTTAAAGCCAAGAGACTGGTTAAGTCTTTAACTTCAGGGCTTAAATAGCAGACTAAAAAATGGCGCTCAATTGAGCGCCGTTTTTGTATAAAGAAAGTTATTATTAATCGACTTTGAAGCTGCGCACTTGCTCATCCAAAGAGCGCGCTAATGTCAGGAGTTCTTCACTGACTTGTTTACTGCGGTGTGCATCTTTTAAAGACTCTTCCGCGTTATCACGAATACCAATAACACTGTGATTAATTTCTTCTGCCGCCAAGTTTTGCTGCTCTGTGGCATCGGCGATCTGTACGTTTAAGTCATTAATCTCATGCATCTGATTGGAAATATCTTTTAGTGCCTGTGCGACTTTTTTCACTTGCAGGGCTCTATCGTCTGCTTCTTCACAAGATGCACTCATCGCCTGAACGGTTTGCGCAGCTTCGCTTTGAAGCTTTTCGATGGTGCGCTTTATTTCATCAGTAGAGTCATGAGTACGAGTTGCCAGTGTTCTTACTTCATCGGCAACCACTGCAAAGCCTCGACCCGCTTCACCAGCGCGCGCTGCTTCGATTGCGGCGTTAAGTGCTAGCAGGTTAGTTTGCTCGGCAATGCTACTGATCACTTCAAGTACTTTACCCACTTCAAGGGTTTGATTTTGTAATTGACTAACTTGCTCAGCTGCTTGGCGAACATCTTGCGCAAGTTGATTAATACTTGCTTCGGTGTGCTCTGCAACGGCCATACTTTCTTCTGCTAGATGGTTACTTGAATCAGATTTTTCTGAGGCAAAGTGTGTGGTGTTCTTAACTTCGCTTGATGAGCTCTCTAACTCATTAATCGCAGCCGCAACTGAATCTGTGCCTTGCTTTTGCGCTAAGATCGCTTGCTCTGTTGTATCTGCTGAGTTGTAAATACTCTCTGCCGAGCGAATGAGCACATGAGAAGAATGGGAGACTTGTGCCATATTTTCTTTAAACGCGGTCATCATTTTATTGAAGTTCGTCGCTAAACGCCCAAGCTCATCGTCAATATCATCATCAATACGCAGACTTAAATCTTTATTCTGTGTAGCAAGGCGCATAGTGCGACCAAGAGTTTTCAGGCGTACAATAAATAGCTTTCTAAATAGCATGCCTAAAATGACAAACGCCGAGATAAAAATGGCCGACAGTAATCCAGTGCTTAACCAAGTATTGCTGATCACTGTGTTATCAATGTCTTTTAATGAGTAACTTATACGAACAACCCCTAATACATCGCCTTCTTTAGCCATGTGGCAACCTAAACAGTTTGTGCCTTTATAGTCACTGCTGGCGATCATCGGTCTAAGAAATGTCATCACACGCATATCATCGCGTTGTTCGATGACTAAAGTTTCTTTACCTTTTAGTGCATCACGCTCAGCATCACTGGTTGGTGCTTGATTGGGGTTGCCTGGACCGTAAAGTTTGTTGATTAACTCTGCTCGAATGATGTGAGCATCTTCGATGCTAGGGTGAGCGCGTAGTTTTTCACTGAGTATCTCACGATTCGCCATCGTGCCGGTCAGCATCATGGTATTAATGGAATCAAAGTAGTTATCGGCTAATAACTTGATATTCTCTGCGACGGTCTCTTGAGCAAGTTTTTGTTGCTGATCTGAGCTACTCCAAATACTGGCAATGAGTACAAGTACGCCCGTTATCGCTAAAAGTGCATAAATTTTATGTTGTATCGATTTCACAGTAATCATTCAATCTCACTTATATGTTATTACATTATGCAGCTTCTAGAGATAAGGGGATTGATTCAGCGCAAATGAGCCACAGCTAATTTAACAATTGATTAATATTTTAGTCCTTATTTATCATATGTGTGGCTAATTGCTCGAAAGATTTTCTTAGTCCCACTCTCAATAGAGGGTTATCCACTTCAATTTCGAGTGCTTTATTCATGCAAAACATCCATTGATCTCTTAAGTCTTTATCTATCGAAAAAGGCATATGGCGTTTTCGCAGCATAGGGTGCCCGTATTTCTCAACAAATAGGTCAGGGCCTCCTAACCAGCCAGATAGAAATTCGAAAAAGACTAAGCGAATTCTATCTAAAGGTTGTGGGTGCATGTCATATAGTGGTTTCGCGTATTCTTCTTCTGCCATTACATCGTAAAATCGATCCGCTAAGGCTTTTACACCGTCCTCACCACCTAAAATTTCATAAGGTGATTTTTCTACTGTAGGGGTCTCGTGCATATTACTCTCTTGTTCTTTACTTGCATCTTTGTTGAAGATGCGTTTAATTAGCTGCTTCATAAACTATTCACTGGGCTTATTTAATGGGTAAATTCGCGGTATTTGGTAATCCGATAAAGCATTCTAAATCGCCTCAGATCCATAGGCAATTTGCAGAGCAGTTTTCATCACAAATAGATTATCAAGCTTTGCTAGCGCCATTAGATGCATTTGAAGCATTCACACAAGACTTTTTTATAAACCAAGCAGGTAAAGGTGCTAATGTCACTTTGCCTTTTAAAGAGCGCGCGTTTGAGCTGGTGGATGAACTCACTGAAAGGGCACAGTTAGCGGGCGCTGTGAATACAATTAAGAAGTTAGATGATGGTCGGTTACTCGGTGATAATACCGATGGCGCTGGGTTAGTGGCTGACTTAATTCGAAATGAATGCAAACTAGATGGCGCATCTGTATTACTTATTGGTGCGGGTGGCGCAGCAAGAGGGTGTATTTATCCTTTACTGCAAGCAGGGGTGAAAGACATCACCATTGCGAATCGCACCAAAGAGAAAGCTGAGATATTAGCCGAGCAGTTTTCTGCTTATGGTCATGTGAAAGGGGTTGGCTTAGACGAGGTGTCCGATTCGACTTATCAAGTGGTGATTAACTCGACATCATCGAGTGTTACTGGAGAACTTCCAAATATATCGGAGGCTGCTTTTACACAATGTCACCTTGCCTACGATATGTTTTATAGCAATGAGCAAACTAGCTTCTTGAAATGGGTCGAGTCTATTAACTCCAATATCAAGTTAGTAGATGGAATTGGTATGCTAATAGGGCAGGCTGCAGAAGCATATTATCTTTGGCAAGGTGATATGCCTGAATTAACACCGGTAATAAATACATTTGCTAAGGGCTAACATGAATCAAGCAATCTTATTTAATGATGATGCGAGTTTTAATGCGACTCAGCAAAGAATAGAGTTCACAGCGATGAATTCTGGTTTAATCATTCGTTGCTGTGTTGCATTTGAAGGAGAAGAGGCGACAGCGCTAGCACACTTTACAGAGCATCAATTTGATTATGAAATGCAAGCTGAGGCGCTTATCGAAGAAGAAAGCTACTCAGCAGAAGGGGAAGTATTACTTAGCCGAGTCTGACTCTGCTAAGTAATCATCTTTTAACTCAACATAATTGAGCGCCGATATTTTCAAGAAGGCTAATTCTGAGTCAGTTAACGGGCGAGCTTGTTTCACCGGGCTACCTACATATAAATAGCCTGATTCAAGTTTCTTATTAGGTGGTACTAATGCACCGCCAGCAATGATGACATCATCTTCGACAATCGCATTGTCCATCACAATAGCACCCATGCCTACTAATATACGGTTACCAAGCTTACACCCATGTAGCATTACTTTATGGCCGACTGTCACATCATCACCTATAATAAGCGGGTAGCCTTCGGGGTTGTTGGCGCTTTTGCGCGTTAGATGAAGTACGCTACCATCTTGTATATTAGTGCGCTCACCGATCTGTATATAGTTAACATCTCCTCGCGCTGCAACTAAAGGCCAAACGCTACTATCTTCACCCATGGTGATATCACCGACCAAAACGGCAGATTCATCAACATAGACGGATTTTTCTAATTTAGGATAGATCCCTTTATAACTTCTTATCATTTGTGTAGAGCCCCGAGTTCATTGAGATGATATTTATGCTTTGTAATTAGTGTAGAGTCAAAGTGAGCAATTTACCATTGCTTAAAAATAGCAATTAACACTCAGAAGTGACCAAAATTACAGCGTCAAAGTATCAAAAATGGGCGTTTCGTTTAAAATACACGCGAACAGTTAGTTTTTTGCATTTTTCTTTAAAAAAGGGGTTGCGTAATTTTCTGCTCTCCCTATAATGCGACCCCACTGACACGGGGCGAGACGCTGAAAAGCAAATCAAAACGATGTCGAGTCAAATAAAACTTAATCTTAAAACTTTCTCTGAAGAAAAAGATTGAAATTAAGTGTTGACATAAAAAGTGAAGTCGTTATTATGGCGCTCCACTTCGCAGCAAGGCTGCGGTAACTCATCGAGTTACACTGTTCTTTAAAAATATGAAGCAATCATCTGTGTGGGCACTCGTACAAATTGAGTTCTAACAGCTCTTGATTCAGGAGCAAAAAAATTTAGAGTCTCAATTTCTTATGAGTGACTATATAGTCAATTTATACAGAATTCATTGAGCACGAATCTTCGGATTCAAAAAACTTTTAATTGAAGAGTTTGATCATGGCTCAGATTGAACGCTGGCGGCAGGCCTAACACATGCAAGTCGAGCGGTAACATTTCTAGCTTGCTAGAAGATGACGAGCGGCGGACGGG